>JAKLEJ010000151.1 GCA_022711695.1 Verrucomicrobiota bacterium
CAGAGCAGCAACCTGTGGTGGGTCCGCATTTCGTCCGACCGGAGACGTGACATAACAGACGCCGATGCGAGAGACACCCTGCGTCACAGACCCGGCGCAGTCGAGAACTGGCGCGTTCGAATTCTCCTGATCGGATTCTGAGCGCGCGCGCAACGCGCAGCTCGATCACGCGGAATGAACCCTGGAATGGCCTTCCTCCTGGACGCAGGGTCTCAATCTCTCACGCCGCCTTATCGCCCCGTTTCCGTGAAGGCGAAGAGGGTTTTGGCGGACCGGACGTAAAGGGTGTTGCCGACGATGGCGGGGGTGGCCAGCACTTCCTCTCCAAGCGGGTTGCGGGCCAGCACGTTCAAGGTGTCTGAGGATTCCAGGACCACGGCGACGCCCTGCTGGGAGATGACGCAAATCTTGCCGCCGGCTGCCACCGGCGACGCGTAATAGTCCCCAAGCGCGCCCAGGCGTTCTTCCTGGTAGAGGACCGTTCCATCCGCCGCCTTGAAACAGGAAGCCAGCCCGCCGTTCTTGACCACGAAGATGCGCTGTTGATAACCGAGTGGCGAAGGCACGTAAGGCAGGCCGCGCTTCTGCTTCCAGACGACATGGGTCTCGGTCACGTCGCCCGCGCCGCCCGGCCGGATGGCCAAAAGCGCGTTCTCGGCCCGGGCGAAGATGTCGGCCATCGTGTCCCATTCTTCGCGCGTCATCTGGCCGTCCTTGTCGGCGTCGATGTAGGTGAAGTGCTGACGGGCCGGGCCATCGGGGGCTTCGTTCTGGGCCAGGCGGCCGTCGGTGTTCTTGTCGCCCCGTTCGAGGAGCGAGGCGAACGCGGGCAGACGGGGCACGCCGGCCCCATGGGTCCAGCCCGCCACATAGATCGTGCCGCCGGCTTCGATGGGCGTCGAGCACATCTCGTTGGGCAGCCCGCGCACGCTCCATTCCTCGCGGCCCGTTCCGGCATCGTAGGCCACCAGGCGCAGCGTGCCCGCCACCACTGCCAGTTCGCGTCCCCCGCTGCGGCAGAGCAGCGGCGAGGAGAAGCCCCGCCGAAAGGCATTCCGCTCGGCGCGCCAGGCCGTTTGGCCGTCGCTTTTGCGCACGGCCAGGAGATAGGACCCCACATCCTGATCGCACAGCAACAGGACAAACTGGTCGCTCAGAACGGGCGAGGAACTGGCCCCGTGCTGTGTGATGGGCGTGGGGAGCGGCTTGCGCCATTGCTCCCTGCCATCCAGGTCGTAACAGATCAGGCCAAAGGGGCCATAATAGACAAACACCCGCTGTCCGTCCGTGGCGGGGGTCGAGGAGGCGGGATTGCTGAGGCGGCCGCTCTTCTCGATCTTTCCCGGGGCCAGGTCCCTGCGCCACAGCAGCGTTCCGGTGCGACGGTCGTAGCACAGGGTCTGGAGCTGATTGCTCTCGAACGCAGTGAGAAACAGTCGGTCGGCCCAGATGCAGGGCGACGAGTTTCCGGGGGCTACTGGCGTCCTCCAAAGAACGTTCGCGGACGGCCCAAAATGGGTTGGGAAACGGCCATCGGGGGCGATGCCCGAGCCGTTCGGGCCGCGGAACTGGGGCCAGATCGGGTTCGAGGCGGCCCCGGCCGACGAAGGGATTCCCGCCAGCCAGGCCAGGCAAATGAACAGCGCGGCAGCGATGCGAAGCATCCCGACATCGTTCAAGCGCGCGCGGCGTTTGGCAAATCCAAACGTCAATGTTTCAGGAGCCGGTAGAAGAGGACGTCGGCGCTGTTGCTGAGTTCGAGCATGCGGAAGGCATTGGTGAGGGTGTAGGTGAGCCGCGGGTTCCACTGGATGGGGGGCGACAGGCTCACGGCCGATTGCACGTCATAGGTCGCCGCGGGCTGGCCATAGACGCGCAGCACGTTCGAGCTTCCGACGCGGGCCACGGCATCGATCACAGGCGGATCGGGGGTGAACTGGGCGGCCCGGTAGAAGACAGGCCCCGGCCGTTCGGGCAGCCCGGCCACCGTGTGGATGTAGTTGGTGAGCGGAAAATGCAGCAGCTCAGTCCAGCTTCCGGCGAAGCCGAGATTGGTGGAAAGCTGAATGGAATAGGCCATCCACGGGATGCCATAGACCCGCATCTGGCGCTGGCCGTCTTCGAGGCTGGCTTCCAAAAGGGGTTCCTGGCCGATGACGACTACGCGGGCCGATTGGGCGATGACATTGCCGAGGAGGCTCAGGTCGGCCTTGGCGGCAGACACGGCAAGGAACTGCAAGGGCACGAACGCGGAAGGCACATTCGAGAGGGCGGTGAAGCCGATGGCGGCCACGGTTTTCGAGCCCAGGAGGGACTGGCCCGAGCGCGCGGCGAGGTGGAAGCGCCGTGAATCGGGCGAAAGCGTGGTGACGGAGATCGAGGCGGGATCCACTTCAGGCGCAAGCGACACCAGCGCCAGGTTGGTGAGGTGGCCGGCCGGCAGCCGGAGATCGAACTGGAGATCGCGCACGCCGACGCTCGAGGTGAAGGCGATGGGAAGGTTGGTGCTCCGGCCGCCCCGGACGATGAGATCCGAGAGGCTCAGGGCCAGAAACTCCGTGCCGAGCGAGTTCAGCGTGCTCTGCGCCACGGCAAAGATCGAGCCAAACAGCACGTCGAAGACCTGGCTTTCGCCGGCCCCATCCCGCCGCTGGACTTCGACCGTGAATTGCTGGCTGCCGGCAGGGGCGAAGTTTCCGGCCCCGGTCATCTCGAACAGGTCGCCGAGGTTGAAGATCACCTGGTTGGTTCCGATGCCGTCGCCGGCGACGGCCGCCAGCGGGTGGCTGGCGTTGGTATGGGTGATGGTGACGATGCGGCCTTCGATGTCGATGCCCGGAACGTCGAGGATGAGCTGCTGGGCGTTGACGAGGAAGGTGTTCTCCCGGGGGGTGGCGAGGCCGGGCAGCGGCAGGTTGGTGGGGTAACTGACCGAACCGGAGCCCGTGCTGGAACCCAGACGGTAATAGTAGGCGGTGTTGGGAGCGCAGCCGGTGACTTTCACGTGCATCAAGCCGTATCCCCGGGTCTTCTCTCGGAGCGCGGCGGCGGCGATGCGTCGTTCGTAGCCCGCCGCAAGGGCGGGGTTTCCGGTGTGCAGTGGAAACGCCTGCGTGCCGAGTCTGCCGGCGAGATTGGTCTGGCCGCCCGGATCGGCAAAGACCTCGATCGAGGGCGCGGCGTCCGCGATGCCTTCCCAGATCACCGAAAAGCTGCTGGGGGTGACGTTCACCACGCGCACGTCGTTGAACGCGCTAGCGGCAAGCGCGCTCGCGATCGGCTGAAGGAGCGCGCAGACTGCCAGCACCGCGGCAGGCGCGATTCGGGGCGTGAATCTTCCCGGAATAGAGCGTGAGATGGCGCGCATAGACTTTACTGTTTGAGGTTCGCGGGAACCGACTCGCCACCGGTCTCAACCGATATGACCCCGGCGCGTTGAAGACCCTTTTCGCCGCGGCGGGCGAGGATTTCCTCGCCCCCGGCCAGAATGACAAACCGCTTAACGCCGTTGGCCTTCAAAGCCCTGGCCATCTTCTCGGCGGTTCCGTCGCCTTTGTCGATCAACACCAGGAGTGGCGGCTTGCCGCCGCCCGTCAGGGAGCGCACGGAGCGCCCTCCCTGGAAGGGCGAAGCGGTCACGGCAGCGCCCGGAAACTCGGCCTTGAGATCGGTGAGCGGGGCAGCCGGAACGCCGGGGCTCTTGACCGCGCGCCCCGACGACTGCTGACGGAGATCGACCAGGACAACCTCGTTGACGGGCGCAGCCTTGAGATCCTTGTAGGAGATCATGGGGAGTTCCTCGCGGCTGATGCCGGGGCCCGTCGTGGTTTCCGCGTTGACCATTTCCCAGGCGGCGAATCCGCCTTCGAGAATTTCGGCGTTGATGCCCGGCTTGCGAGCCAAGGCGGCGGCAGCATTGGTCACAACCGCGTCGCCCCCCAACCCGTCATCGTAAACCACGACATGGCCCAGCCGAGGGAGGGTCTTCACCTCGACGACTGGCGCCGGGATGTTGATCGCCCCGGGGATGTGCCCCTTGAGGAAAAAGGTGTTGGGCCGGATGTCGATCAAGGTGAGCTTTTCTCCGGCGTCGAGCCGGCTTTTCAGGTCGGCGGGAGTGACCGCGGCCCCGAGCCGGGCAGGGAGCAGGGGGACGATCGCCAGCAGCGCCAGGCCGAGCAGCCGGGACGCCCGGCTTGGACTCGCAAGGAGGGAAGCGTTCATACATGCGCACTTGGGGTGGACGAGAGTGGATCGGGTTCTCATGGCTTACTGGGGTTTGAAATTGGAGACTGCGTTGGCGAGGTCGAGCAGGAGCACGGCCACCTTCGGAATGACGAAATCATGCCCGATGGGCTGGCCATTCTGCATCAGCGCCACCGCCCAGCGCCCGGACTCGGCGTCGAGCATGCGCACGGCCCGGGCGTTGGCGGCGCCCAGTTGGCCGAGCAGACGGTAAGCCGAGTACTGGCTCGGGAACTGCGAGTAGCTGAGCATATTGACGCCAGCGGCGAGGTTGACCGGGGCGGAGGGGTTGAGACCGAGGTCCAGCACGCGGGCGGCGTCGAACTTGATCCAGAGAAAGGTTCCAGGAACCAGCGCGAAGTTCGGGCCGGAAGGAGCGCCGCCGCTCCAGGCGGCCGTCTCGCTGACCACTGCCGGGGTCAGCGCGGTGTAGCGGGTGATTTCCTGGACACCGGCCTGGTCATGCCAGAGGCGGAGCAGGCTGTGGGCGTTCTGCTGGTAGGTGGCCATGGCCTCGGTCACCACCACCGTGTTCCGGTTTTGGAAGACCGCCTGGAGCGAGGGAAGCTCCGCGACCAGCACCCGCGACTGGTTGGTTTGGACGTCGAGCCAGACGGCCTTTGTGCCTGCCAGGGCCGGGCGCTCCTTGGCGGTGGTGTTGCGGGTAATAGGGGCCAGGCGCTGGCTGGGCAGATGCAACAGTCGCACGTTGCGCGTGAGCACGCCCAGCGAGTCCTCGGCGCAAACCACCCACGGGCCGTCGATGAATGGACGGCTCTCGTTTTCAGGCGTTCGCGTCAATTGGAGTTCCGTCCGTCGCAGCAGGTCATAGCCATAGAGATCCAGCCCGCCGTTCCGGTTGTCATCCCAGACAATCCAATGGTCGAAAATCACGGGGTGATACTGCCCGAACGAGTTCGTGGTGATGCGCCGGGTTTCCCCCGATTCGAGGTCCTTGTAATAGATCTCAGGCCAGCCCACGTCGCGGTAATCTTCCCAGACCACGCGGCCCGCCTGCACATCCGCGTTGAGTTGATCCTGGGTGGAGGCCTGGACGACGCTGGATTGGCCTGTGGCGAGGTTGCGCGCGCGCAGCAGCCATGGCGCTCCGGGATTGGCCGTGCTCTTGGCCTGGTAAACGACCCACGGCCAGTCGATGGCCGGGGCGATCTCGTCCAGCGCCAGGTTGGTGGTGAGCGCCTGGGGCGGGGTCGCCGCCGCCAGGTCCTTCAGGTAGATGTCCCAGTTCCCGTTGGTCTGGCGCGACTGCCAGACCACATAGCGCCCGTCGGTGCGCGGATTCTCCTGGGCCAGCGGGCTGGCGGTGATCTTCGTCACCGGGGCCGCGCCGCTGTTCAGGTCCTGCGCGTAAATCTGCCAGTTGCCGTCGCTCTGATCCTGCCACACCGCCCAACGGCCCCGGGCATGCGGATTCTTGGGGCCGCGGACCGTGTCAGCCAGTATGCTGGAGGCTCCGCCCAGGTCTCCAATTTGCAGGACGCGCGTGGTGAAGTTCGAGCGTCCCAGCGAATCGGAGAGCGTCAGGCGGGCGGTGTAGCTTCCCCGGGGCATGACCGCGCCGTTGGTGTCGCGGCCATCCCAGGAGAACGTGAGGGCATTGGTTCCGATGTTGGTGAAGGCGACGCTTTGCACCAGGGGCAGGCCGTGGTGATCGTAACCGTAGTTGGGATCCACGGTGAGGAAGACCGTGGCCGGATTGTTGGTGGGCTCCCAAGCGGCCCCCACTTTCCCGATAACCCGGATCTCATGCGCTCCCGGAGTCAGACTCGACACGATCAAGGGCGTGGCTGCCGGAGTTTGCGCGCGGTAGTAACTGACATCGAGCATCCAGCGATAGTCGGTCACGCCTGTGCCGCTCACGGTGAGGCTGACCAGGTCGCCTCGCATCGGCTGAGCCGGCGCCCCGGTCAGGCGGGTGGCGGGCGCGGTGGGCGAGACCGTCCAGGCCGCCAGGGTGGCGTTGCTCTCCGCCAGGTAGCCACCCGACGCCGACCGGCCCAACACCGCCACGGTGTGCGGCGCGGCTGAGAGCCCGCTCAAGGCGATGGGAGTGCTGACCGGGCGTTCGGCGCTCCAGGCGCCACCGTCCAGGCGGTATTTGTAGAGGTCCACGTTGGCGCCGCCCACGGTGAGGGACGCGGTGGTTGCGGCGGTGGGGGACGAGGGAATGCCCGAGAGGGTGGCCCAGCCCACCACTCCCTGGAACACGTCCACACGCGCGCTCACGGCGGCCGGGTTGGGCTGCGCGCGGAAGGTGATGGGCGCTTGCGAAGGACGGACCGACAAGGCGTCCCCGGCGGCAAAGATGGTTTGGGCCGGCGCGCTCACGGCGGCGAAATCCAGGGCGGCGCTGCCCGAGACCACCAGGATATTCGTGTGCGGGGCCTCCTCGTTGTTGAACGAGTCGGTGGCTTTGTAGGCAATCTGGTATTCGCCCGGGTTGGGCAGCCTGAAGGGCAGGGCGGGCACGTAGGGCCCGTTTGTCAGGCTGTAAACGATGCTCACCGGGCTGGCATCCTCCGAGATGAAGTAGATTTGGGTGTCTGGGGTGATATAGTGTTTGCCGCCAGCTTCATTGACCGCGCCGGCAAAGTAAATGCCGGTGACCGGCGGCGTCGTATCCGCCTCCCCCGCGCCATAGGTGACGGTATAACTGTAGGCGCCCAAATCCACCAGGTCGAAGATGTTGAGCCAGTTCTGGCGGATGTTGCCCAGCGGAGTATAGCGGTGGTTTGTCCAGACGTTGTTCGTGTTCAGTATCTTTCCGTCAGAGCGAACCACGCTGGCCAGGCGGGTCTTGTCCTGTCCGGGATCGGGGATTCGGAAGAACGCCCAGCCCGCGATGTCGGATTGGAGGGCGATCTGTAGCGTGCGACCCGGGCCGCCGGCGCCGGTGGAGGTCAGGTTCGTCTGCCAATACACCGGCAGCAGATTGCCCTGGCTCTCGTAAAGCGTGTCCGGGATGTGCTCGGGGTCATCGACGGTGTCCGCCAGGAAGTCTTTGACGCCGTCGCGGCTGGGCTGGTCGTTGAGCACTTCCTTGGCGATGAAATAGGCATTGAGGGATTTGATGACCGAGGTTTCCTCGCCGCCCAGTTCGGAAGCGTGTTTGTAGGTGGCCCGGAACTCGACGAACTCGCCCGAGAGCGAGGTGATCATATCCCAGGCGCCCTTCTTGGTTTCACTGGGCATGATGTCTCCCATGTCCACCAGCAGGCTCGATGAGCGCGGCGAGTCGTTCACCCGGGCGCCCAGCAACTGGGCCACCAGCAGCAGCCCGTTGAAGTTTTCGACGATCTTGGGCTGCTTGGAGTCGATCTTGAGCTTGCGCGCCGGGCCGTAGCCCGAGTTCTTCACCAGCACCCCAAGAGTGAACGGCACGGGGCTTTCCACCTCCGGGGTGAAGGGATCGTCGCCCTGCACGTCGCGCGGCTGAAAATAGGTGATGTCGAGCTGGGGGTCCGGTTTCACCGTGATGGTGTCCGGAACCGCGAACATGATCTCCTTGGGAATGGCCGCGCCGCGGATCTTGCCCGAGAGGTTGCAGCCGACGCGGTAGCGGACGCCGTCGGGGCTGGAGCCGCCAGCGGCGATCTTGGGGATGATGAACCAGCGGGCCACCGCCTTGACCCCCGGGGCGATCACGCCGGTTCCGTCCACGGCGTTGAGGCGCTCGAAGGTCGGGGCGCGGACGAAGAAGAGGGCCGAGGCGTCGTGGGTGGC
>JAKLEJ010000152.1 GCA_022711695.1 Verrucomicrobiota bacterium
CGCCCCCCCGCCACCTTCCCGCCCGCCTCCGCCCCCCCGGTCCAGTTCCCTGCGCTTCTCGTTGCTCTTCGTTCTCGCCGTCGCCAGCGTGCTGGTGGTGGGCGGCACACTGCTTCTGCGTTTCCGTCGGCGCTGAAGGCCGGCCTTCGGTGGACGGCGTCCGCGCTCGGCGCGGTTCAGGCCGGTCCGCCCTGTCGCAGCCAGCGGCGCAAGTGTTCCAGCGCGCGGGCCCGGTGGCTGATCGCGTTTTTCACGCTCGCGTCCAGTTCGGCAAAGGACTGGGCGTAGCCCTCGGGCACGAACAATGGATCGTAGCCGAATCCCCCCGCGCCGCCGGGGGCAAAGCGGATGCGGCCCTCGCAGGCGCCCTCGAACAGGCGAGGTTCCGACAACTCGCCGCTCCGGGAGAGGCCGGTCACCGCCAGCGCGCATCGGAACCGCGCGCGGCGCTGTCCCTCCGGCGTGTTCGCCAGCCGTTCGAGCAGCTTGGCGTTGTTTTCGGCGTCCGTCGAGTTGCCCTGGGCCCCGGTTTCGACGGCCGCGTAACGGGCCGAATAGACTCCCGGGGCGCCGCCGAGCGCGTCCACCTCCAGCCCGGAGTCGTCCGCCAGCACCAAGAGGCGGCCGGCAGGATCGTCCGCGGGCAGGTCCGCCAGGCGGGGCGGGGTGGCGCGCGGCGAAGTGAGCCAGCGGGCGAGTTGCAGGGCTTTGGCGGCCGCGTTCTCGTCAAAGGTGGCGCCATCCTCCCTCAGGGGCGGCGCGCCCGGCAGGTCCTCGAGCGAGAGGCAGGCCAGGCCGAGAATAGCGGCGATTTCGCGGGTCTTGTGGAGGTTGCGCGTGGCGAGGATCATCGCAAGGCTGGGGCGGCTTCGGGAATCGGGATTAGGGCTGAGCTGTCGCGGCCGGCTCGGCCGGGGGCCGCGGCTGCGCTTCCTGGATCTGCCGGGAAATCTCGAACGCCAGATCCAACGCCCGCCGCGCCGACTCGCCGCTCACCATCGGCGCGTGGTGCTCGCGCACGCACTCGACAAAATGCCGCAGCTCCAGCTTGAGCGGCTCGTCCTTGGTGATGGGGACGGGCTCCCGGACGATCTTGCGGCCGCGGAACTCGCTGACGATGGTGGCGTCGCGGGCATGAAAGAGCTTCTTGAGCAGGGAGCTTTCCTCCTCGCCTTCGCGGGCTACGCGGTAAATGAACCCCTCCTGGGCGCGGTAATCGAGCGAGATGTAGCTGGTTTGGGGGCCGCCGCTGAAAACGCGGATTTTGCGCATGCGCTCCGGGCTGACGCGGCTGGCGGTGAGATTGGCCACGCAGCCGTTGGCGAAGCGCAGCCGGGCATTGGCAATATCCTCCGAACTGCTCAGGACCGGGATGCCCACGGCTTCCACGCTGACCAGCGGCTGGCGCACAAACGCCAGCAGCACGTCCAGGTCGTGGATCATCAGGTCCAGCACCACCCCGATATCGGTGCTGCGGGCCGGATACGGGGAGAGCCGGTGCACCTCGATGAAGCGGGGATCCGTGGCCACGGACTGGAGGTAGGTGAACACGGGGTTGAACCGTTCCACGTGCCCCACCTGGAGCACGCGTCCGCGCTGGCGCGAGAGGGCCACGAGTTCGGCCGCCTGTTCCATGTTGTCGGTCATCGGCTTCTCCACCAGGACGTGCTTTTCGGCGGCCAGGAGCTGGCGGGCGATCTGGTAATGCGTGATCGTCGGGGTCACCACGCTCAAGGCCTCGGCCGCCTCGGCCGCCGCCTCCAGCGACTCCAGAACGCGCGCTCCCTGCCTCTCGGCCACCTGCCGGGCGGCCGCCGCGTTCGTGTCATGCACCCCGACAAAATCCACCGCGCCCGCGCGCGCCAGCTCGGCGTAGATGCGCGCGTGCTCTTTGCCCAGCGACCCCGCGCCGATCACCGCCACCTTCACCGGTTCCGCCGCCGGAACCTTCTGCTCATGGTTCTTCACGCCCCCGAGAGTGCCATCCGGCAGGGGCTTCTCACCAGTCTTTTGAAAGCGGGGGTGGCAAGTCCGATTTGGCAAGCAGGAAGCCTATGGCGCGAAGCGGGAAGCGCCGGATCGAGCGCCACAGTCGCCGCGGTAGGGCGCCGCTCCCGCGGAGCCGCCTCCCCGCCAGAGTTCCGGCTTGAGCCGGCCGGGGCGGTCCGGGCTGCATTCCACGCTTCACCCGGCCCGCGCAGACCGGAACTCTGACACGCCGGTCGCCTGCCGCCAGCCGTCTCCACACGGCCCGGCTACGGGGCGGACGCCGCGGGCTTGAATTTGAACTTCTGGCCGCCGACGCTGGCCTCGGCCATCAAGCCGGTCTTGACGCGGGTGAACACCAGGACGCCATTGACGTAACGGGCGTTCTTGGCGGCGCCCTCCGCCGCCGCCACCGCGCTTAACTGGGCGCTCATCTCCAGCTTGCTCTCCTTGAACCGGGCCAGCGCCTCGGGATTCTCGAAGAAGATCGCCTCCACAAACTCCTGCCCGCCGATCTGCGCCCCAAACGTGAACTGGCTCAGCGAGGCCGATCCAATCAGCTTGCCTTTCTCATAG
Organism: Verrucomicrobiota bacterium; assembly: GCA_022711695.1. Classification (GTDB taxonomy): domain Bacteria; phylum Verrucomicrobiota; class Verrucomicrobiia; order Limisphaerales; family JACRJZ01; genus JACRJZ01. The sequence goes on from JAKLEJ010000152.1 coordinate 2,563, forward strand.
ACCAGGCCCCGCCCATGCGCGCCCCCGAAGACCAGGCCGCCCTTGCCCACATTGGGGAAGATGGCGTAGCCCGCCGCGGTTTCGAACAGCTTCTTGATGTCCGATTCCGCCGACTTGAGAAGTTCAATCGCGATCCGAACGTCGTCGTTGAACCGCTTCTCCTTGGCGGTCTCGGCCGCCAGGCAGTTGAGGGCCGCCAGACACAAGACCGCCGCTGCCGTTCCAAACCAGTTCTTTCTCTTCATAGGTCTTCCTTCGGAAGGTTCCAGTGTTGCGCAACTCTTCAAGATACGCGGCCCGGGCCAGACAGCAACCGGATTTCAAGCGTCCGCCCGGGGCTGGCGGCGGCCCAGGCGCCGCGCCAGCTCAGCCACCGTGAGGGTCGTCACCGTCCCGATCAGAGTGTACCACGGCCAGAACACCTCGGGGCCGATCCACTGCTGCCACGCCGCCTTGCTCCAGTCGAAACGAGGCAGGGTCTGGATGGCGATCATCAGGGCGAGCGAGGCGGTCATGCCCGCGATGACCGGCGTGGCGCCGCCGGTCCGGCGAAACATCGCCAGCAGCAATCCTCCCAGGAGCGCTCCGCTGGTCAGCCCCCTCAACGAGAACGCCGCGTTCAGCACAAACTCCACCTGGCGGCTCAGGTAGGCCACAAAAATCAGCATCCCCGCCCAGAACACCGTCGAATACTTGCTGAAGCGCAGGTAGAAGTCCTCGCTGCGCGCCCCGCGCTGGCCTTTGACGAAATCCATCGTCGAGACCGAGGCCAGCGAGGTTAGCGCCGAACTGACCGAGGACATCGCCGCCGAGAGGATGGCCACGATCAGGAATCCGCGCAGGACATGGGGAACCTCGGTCATCATGAAGATCGGGAAGATGAAATCGTTGGCCTTGATGCCCGAGCCGGGCTTGACGGCGGGAATGGGAATCTGGAAGGGATGCCCCTGGAAGAACACCCACAGCATCGCGCCGGTCATGAGGAACACCAGGAAGAGGGGAAAAATGGCCACGGCGCTGAGGACGAGCGCTTTTCGGCCCTCGGCGACGTTGCGACAGGCCAGCACCCGCTGGACAATCAACTGCTCGGCCCCGTGCGAGGACATCACCATGACGGTGCCGCCGATCAAACCCATCCAGAGGTTGAAGGGCGCCGCCAGCGTGGCGCGAAGGAAAGGGCCGATCCCCTGCTGCCGGAGGGTGTCCAGGTGCGTGTTCAGCCAGTGGAGCTTGCCAGCCTCGCCCGCCTGGCTCAGGACCCCGCCCAGCCCTCCTTCCACCAGGGTTGGAATGTACACCACGGCAAAGACGCCCCCGAGCAGGAAGAGCCCGAACTGCACCGCATCGGTCCAGATGACCGCCTTGACGCCGCCCACGTAGGTATAGACCAGGGACAAGCCGACGAAGAGCACGATGGCCGGCAGCACCTCGAGGCCGAGCAGCAATTGCACCGGGATGGAAGCCACATAAACGCGCACCCCCGCCGCCAGGGTTTCGCTGATCAGGAAGAAGCCGCCGGCAGTCTGGCGCGCTTTGGGGCCGAAGGCGTTCGCGAACAACTGGTAGGGGGAGTAGATCTCGCCTTTGAAGTAGTGCGGCACCATGACCACCGCCAGGATGATGCGCGCGATCACGTAGCCCACGATCATCTGGATGAAGACGAGGCTGTCCCCGTAGGCCATGGCCGGCACCCCAATGATGGTCAGCGCGCTGGTCTCCGCCGCCACGATGGACATCCCAATCGCCCACCAGGACACATTGCGGCTGCCCAGGAAGTAATCCCGCGTGGTGTGCTGGTCCCGGCCGAACCACATTCCCAGCCCGATGATGCCGGCCAGGTAGGCGAAGATCACCAGCCAGTCGCCCACCGAGAAATGCGGGTTTGAAAACATTTCCCATTACCGCCTGAACCGCCCCCGCGAGGCGAGCGAAAAATGCCCGCCGCACCGGCTCACCGCCGGGCGGACGGCGCGTCCGCCTCGAGGCTCAACGGGTTGGCGTAAACCCAGGGGACCCATTCCCCAAGGAGACTCAGCTCGGCCTCGACGCGGTAGCGGCCGGGGCGGTCGGCGGCGACTTGCCAGTGGACGCCCTCGCGCCGCCCCACCACTTCGCCGTCCCGCAGCAGGGTGAACCGACAAGGCAGCGGGGACTGTGCTTCGATCGTCGCCCCGGGGGCCCAGCGCGCGCGGTCGCCCATCCAGAACCGCTTTTGACCTGACTCAGCCGGCCAGGTCGCTCCAAAACGGAAACCGCGCGCGTCAGCCAGATGGCTGAAGACCACCAACGCTCTTCCCTGGCGCAAGGCCTCGAGCAGGGCTTCCTCGGAGTCGTTTCTCACCCAAAGATGGGTGTTCACGAACCGGAGCATCGTCTCGTAGCGGTCGCCTTCAAAACGGAAGAGGGGCGTGTTGGTCTGCAGCGGTCCGCAGCAGAGCTGGAGCAAGGGCCGGGTCAGCCCGTTCAGCGGCCATTCGGCCAGGGTCTCGCGCGGGCCGGTGGTGGCGAGCCGGAACGTGTTGCTGGTCGTGCAGAGTCCTTGCAGTCCGGAGTTCTGGTGAGCGTCGTTGCCGGCGATGCCGGCGATCGGACGCCGAATGGAGACGGCGTCCCAGCGCCGCAGCAGCGGCTCCGGCCGGGTGAAGATCAGCCGCAGCGTCAGGTCGGGGTATTGGCGCGCGTTCAGGAGAATCTCGGGCAGGACCCTGTAAAGCGGCGTGCCCTTGAAGTCGGCGTGGATGTTGTAGATCTCCATGCCGGTCAATTCGGGCAGGTCCCAGAGCCGGTCCTCCTCGCAATGCGCAAAGAAGAGCAGCCCGCCCCGGCCCGCGATCCGGCGGGCCAGCGCCCGGGGCTCTTCGCTCGTGTTCAGGATCGTTCCCGCCGGCAGCCCCCAGGGCATGAACCCGTGCTTCATCTCGAAGCCGCGCACAAAGCGCACGCCCTCCCGGCTGCCCACCCATTGCCGCGAGTAGTCCGCCCGCCCCTTGTCCGCGTGATCCGCCATCAGCAGGAAGTCCAGCCGGGCGGCTTTGGCCGCGGCGAGAATCTCCTCCAAGCGGACGGCGCTGTCGTGAGAGAGAAGCGAATGCAGATGGCAGGCGCCCACGCGCTCCTGCCAGCCTTCAGGCGGGGGCAAGGGCTGGCGTTGCCTGGCCCAGGCCGCGATCGCCGCCGCCTGGCGCGGATAGGTCCGCCAGCGATGATAGAGCGCCGGGCCCACCGTCCACGCGGTTGCCAGCAAGAGAACCAGCGACACGGCGGCGCCGGCCTTCCATGCCAGGCGGGGCCACGTTGTCTTCCTTGCGGCTGTCATCCTCGAGCCGCGGCCGCGCTCAGGTGACGGCGGCTTTTCTGCGGGAGTAAGTGTGGGTGGCGTAGCCGTAGAACACCTCGGCGCACTCCATCATGGTCTCCGAGAGCGTCGGGTGCGGGTGCACGCACTCGGCGAGGTCGCGCACCGTGGCCCCCATCTCGACCGCCAGGGTGCCCTCGGCGATCAGTTCGCCGGCCCCGTGCCCGACAATCCCCACTCCCAAAATCCGCTCTGTCTCCGGCTCGACGATCAGCTTGGTCATGCCATCGGTCCGGTCGAAGGTCATGGCCCGGCCGGAAGCCGACCAGGGGAACTTGGCCACCTCCACCTGCAGGCCGCGCGCCTGCGCCTCGGCCTCGGTCAGCCCGCACCACGCCAGTTCCGGGTCCGTAAAGACCACCGCCGGGATGACGATGTTCTCGAAGGCGCTGGGCTCGCCGAGGATCACGTCCACCGCCACCCGGGCTTCCCTCGAGGCCTTGTGCGCCAGGAGGATGCCCCCCACGATGTCGCCGATGGCGTAGATGGAGGGATCGTCGGTCTGCTGGCGCTCGTTGACCTTGATGTAGCCGCGTTCGTCGCGCTGGGCGCGGGTGTTCTCCAGGCCCAGGTTCTCGGCGTTGGGCGTTCGCCCCACCGCCACCAGCACCCGGTCGTACTGCTCCTCCTTGGTCTCCGTTCCCGTCTGCATTGCCACCTTGATCTTGCGCCCCGCGGTGGCCATGTCGGTGACTTTCGATTTCACCCGGATCTCCTTGAACTTGCGCTCGGCGGCCTTGACCACGGGCCGGATCAAGTCCTTGTCGGCGCCGCCCAGGATGGTGTCCAGGGCTTCCACCAGCACCACCCGGCTGCCCAGCAGCGAATAGACGGTGCCCAGTTCCATCCCGTTGTAGCCGCCGCCGATGATCAGCAGGTCTTCCGGCACCTCCGGCATCTCCAGCGCTTCCGTGGAGGTCATGATCCGCGGGTTGCCCAGGTCGAAAATGCGCGGCACCGCCGCCCGGCTGCCCACGGCGACGATCGCCTGCTCGAACCGCACGAACTTCTGGCCCTCGCCGGTCTCCACGCGCAGGGTCTGGGAGTCCTCGAAATACCCGCGGCCCCACATCACTTGCACGTTGCGCCGCTGCGCCAGCGAGAGAATCCCCTGCGAGAGCCGCGCCAGGATCGATTCCTTCCACGCGCGCAGCTTGTCCAGGTCCAGCTTGGGCGGCCCGAAAGTCAGCCCGCGGTGCTCGGATTCGCGGGCTTCCTCGATCGCCTTGGTGGCCTGCAGGTAGGCCTTGGAGGGAATGCAGCCCCGGTTCAGGCACACGCCGCCCAGGCGTTTGTCCTGCTCCACCAGGATGACCTTCTTGCCGCGGTCCGCCGCGTAAAAGGCCGCCGCGTAACCGCCCGGCCCGGCGCCAACCACCACGATTTCGGTATTGATGGGGTCCATAGAGTCGATGGAATCGTTGAGGGTTCAGGCGGGCAGCTTCACGTCCGCCTCGGTCAGGGCGCCGAAGGCGCCGACCAGGTCCACCATGAACCGCGCGGCGCTGCCGCCGTCGATCAGCCGGTGATCGTAGGCCACGCAGATGGGCATCGTCAGCCGCGGCTCGATGCGGCCTTCCCGCACCGCCGGCTTGAGCGCGCCCCGGCCCAGCCCCAGGATGGCTGCCTCGGGCTTGTTGATGATCGGCGTGAACGCCCCGCCGCCAATCCCGCCCTGGTTCGAGATGGTGAAGGTTCCCCCTTTCAGGTCCTCCAGCGCCACCTTGCGCTCGCGCGCCTTCTGCGCCGCCTCCGCCACGTCCCTGGACAGCTCGAGCATCGACTTCCGGTCCGCCTGCCGGATCACCGGCACGATCAGCCCGGCCTCCGTGTCCACCGCCAGCCCGATGTTGAAGTACTCCTTGAGCACGACGCTGTCGTCGGACTCGTCCAGGCTGGCGTTGAAGAGGGGATGTTTGCGCAGCGTTCTCGTCAGCGCCACCAGCACAAACGAGGTCAGGGTCAGCCGCGCCCCCTGCTTCTCGTAGGCGGCCGCGTGCTTCTTGCGCCACGCCTCCAGTTCGGTGATG
>JAKLEJ010000153.1 GCA_022711695.1 Verrucomicrobiota bacterium
AAACCGGCAAAACTACCCTGGTCCGGTCGCTGCCGCTGCTGGCCGGCCGACCCTATCTGACCCTCGACGACTTCGATCTGCGGATGCAGGCCGCGGCCGATCCCGAGAGCCTGGTCGCCCGGGCGCCTGCCTTGATTCTCGACGAAGTGCAACGGGCGCGCGACCTGTTGATCGCGATCAAGCGCGCCGTGGATCGGGATCCGGCCCGCACGCCGGGCCGCTTCGTGCTGACCGGCTCGGCCAACCTGCTGATGCTGGAGCGGATCGGCGAAACCCTGGCCGGCCGGGCGGTCTATGTCACGCTCTGGCCCTTCACCCGCCGCGAACGGCTGGGGCTGGGACGGACGGGTGCCTGGGGCGAGCTGCTGGCCGCGCCGTTCGCGGCTTGGCGCGAGGAGTTGGAGTCCTGGGGCGGGCCGGCGGAGGACTGGCGGGTGGCGGCGCGGCTGGGCGGCTTGCCCGTTCCGGCCCGTGACCTGACCGACGACGACCAGCGTGCGCTCTGGTTTTCCGGTTACGTGCAGACTTATCTCGAACGGGATTTGCAGGCGCTGCGGGCGGTGGAACATCTCGCCGATTTCCGCCGGCTGATGCGGGCGGCCTGCTTGCGAATCGGCGGGCTGCTCAACCAGACTGAACTCAGCCGCGACGTGGGCATCGTCCAGCCACAAGTCCACCGGTTTCTGAACTTGATGGAGGCCAGCTATCAGGCGATCCGTCTGCCGGCCTACGCGGTGAACCGAACCCGCCGGCTGATTAAGGCTCCCAAGCTGTACTGGAGCGACACCGGGCTGGCCCTGTTTCTGGCGGGAGAGACGGAACCGCGCGGGCCGCATCTGGAAAATCTGGTGCTGGCAGACTTGTTGGCTTGGCGCGACGTGCAGGCGCGGCCGCCCGAGGTGCTGTACTGGCGCACCGCCACCGGCCTGGAAGTGGATTTCGTGGTGGAGACGCCCACGCGGTTGCTGCCGATGGAAATCAAGGCCGCCGCGCGGGTGACGCCCGCCGATGCCAAGGGCCTGGAGGCGTTCCTCGACGAGTATCCCGACCGAACCGATGGCGCCCTGCTGCTGCACGGGGGCGCGGACACCTTTCCCCTGACCCGGCGGGTGCTGGCCGCGCCGTGGTGGCGGGTGTGCTGACCGACCGCCTCCGCCTCGCCCTGCGGCAGTAATGCGGGACGGCGTGCATGGGCCCTGGCGCCGCCCTCCGGCGGGCGCCTCGCTGCGCCGCGATGACCTCGACTCTCAGCGGGTTATCCAAAGGTCGCTCTCAACGAAATCTACGAAAAGCACTCGAAAAATGCCTCCTGTAAATTTTTCCTGGCGACGGGAACTGGCGGTGTGGAGCTGGAGCGCCGAATTCATTTAACAAATTGATATTTATAAATTAAAATGATTAGACGCCCTACCTCATAGCGTGAACTACGGAAAAAATTTACAGGCCCAATTTTTTGCCTGCGGGCGGAGAAAACATGAACGCATTGAATGACGACGATTTGGTCTTCGTCGAAGATGAAGCGGCTCAATCGGAAACCGGGGAGGATGCAGGCCACTGGCGAATCCTGGTGGTGGACGACGATCCTGGCGTCCATGAGGTGACGCGCTTCGCTCTCGCGAACACGCTCATCCTCAATCGTCCCGTCACCCTGTTTCATGCCAGTTCCGGCGCCGAAGCCGTGGCCCTCCTGCGCGCGAAAGACAATATCGCGGTCGTTCTCCTCGACGTAGTCATGGAAAGCGACGATGCCGGCCTGCGCACGGTGGATATCATCCGCAACGAACTCAAGCTCGCAAATTGTCGCATCATTTTGCGCACCGGCCAGCCGGGTCAGGCCCCGGAAGCCGAGACGATCACCCGCTACGACATCAACGACTACAAGACCAAGAGCGAACTGACTCAGAACAAGCTGTTCACCACCCTCACCGCCGCGATCCGTTCCTACGACCAACTACTGCGGCTGGACGCCAACCGTCGGGGCTTGGAAAAGATCATCGCTGCCAGCAACCAGTTCATCGTCGAACAGGGATTGCAAACCTTCGCCGAGGGGGTGATCACCCAAATTGCCGGGTTGATGGGCATCGAACCGGAAGGCCTGGTCTGCGCGGCGGTCGAAGACAATCCTCTCGACAAGAGTTCCAGCCAGTTGCGCATCATTGCCGCTGCCGGCCAGTTTCGCCACCTCATTCAGCACCGCCTGAACGAGATCGACGACCCGCGGATCGTGGGCGCGCTGACCGAGGCTCTGGAACAGCGTCGGAACCTCATCGAGTCTCGCAACGTCACGCTCTATTTCGCCAAGACGCCTGAAAAGGGCTTTGCGGCCTTTATTGATTCAGCGATCCCCATCCGCGACGTGGATCAGGACCTGCTCGAAGTTTTCTGCACCAACATCGCGCTCTGCGCAAAGAACATCGATCTGGTGGCGGAATTGCGCTCCGACGCCTTCTTCGACCGGCGTCTGGGCCTCCCCAACCACACCGCTCTGGTCGGCGAAATCGACCAGCGCCTGGCGATGGCGCCGGACGCCGGCAGCGTCCTGGCCCTCGTGGACGTAGACCAGTTCGCTTCGGCCAACGATTGGCTCGGTCAGGACTATGGCGACGCCCTGCTCGAGGCAACGGCCCAGCGCCTGCGCGAGCGCCTCCCGTCCGAGGCCTTCATCGCCCGCCGCGCCGGCGATGGGTTTGCGGTCGTCGGTCCGGCAAGGGTGGTCAACGGCGAACACGTCCAAGCCTGCTTTCGGACGCCAGTCGCCATCGAGGGCGTGCACCAGTCGGTTTCCATCAGCGTCGGCATCGTCCCCCTGGCCAAGGGCCGCTCCGGCATCGAGTACGTCAAGGATGGTTACCTGGCCTTGAAGCGGGCGAAAGCCGCCGGCCAGGGGCAGACGATGATGTTCTCCGAGGACTTCCGCCGCGCCGCCAGAGAACGGGCGCACCTGCTGCACGACCTCCGCCTGGCCACCGCCCGCAAGCAGTTGTTCCTCACCTATCAGCCCCAGATCGATTTGAAGTCCGGGCAGATCGTCGGCGCCGAGGCGCTCATGCGCTGGCGCCGGGAGGACGGCGGCCTGGTCCCACCGGACTGCTTCATTCCCATCGCCGAACACTCCGGCCTGATCGTCGGCATGGGCGACTGGCTGCTGCATACCTCCCTCCTGGCTCTGCAGCGCAGCCGCGCCGCCGGCTTTCCCGACCTGCGGATGGCGGTCAACATCTCGCCCGTGCAACTCCGCCAACCCGACTTTTTCGAAGTGGTGGCCGAGGCCCTGCGCCAGACCCAGAGCCACCCTGCCAACCTGGAACTGGACATCACCGCAGCGGTCGCCGGCGGCGGCCTGGAGCCGGTCATCGCCGTGCTCGGTCGCCTGCGGGCCATGGGCGTCACCGTGGCCTTCGATCCTTTCGGCACGGACTACTCGGCCCTGACCTATCTCGACGAGCTGCCGGCCGACCGCCTCAAGGTGGATCACCGCCTGGTCGGCGCCCTCGAACAGGACGCCCGCGCCGCCCGCGCCGCCCGAACCTTCATCGCGGTCGGCCGGGAACTGGGATTAAAGGTCGTTGCCAAGGGCGTGGAAAACCAGAATTTGTTGCAACGGGTCATCGCCCTCGGCTGTAACGAGGCGCAGGGTTATCACTACGCCAGCCCCATGCTGGAAGAGGAGTTTGTCGCCTGGCTGGCGACGCAAAGGAGAATCCACTCATGACGCGATGGACGCGATGGGCCGTCCTGGTTGTGGCGGCCCTGCTGCTGGCCGCCTGCGAGCGACAGCAACCCGTGCGCATCGGCTTTCTCGCCGAACTGACCGGCCGCACCGCCGATCTCGCCGAGGCGGCGCGCAACGGGGTGACGCTGGCGGTCGATCAATTCCGCGAGGCCGACACCCGGCAGGGCCGAGGGATCGAACTCCTGGTCCGTGACAGCGGGCCTGATGCCGCCTCCGCCCGCCAGGCGGCCGAGGAACTGATCCAGGCCCGCGTGGACGTCATCATCGGGGGAACGACCAGCGGCATGGTCAGCGACGTCCTGCCGGTGGTCGAGCGCGCCAAGGTGTTGTTGATTTCGCCCACGGCCTCGGCCATCGAGTTCCACGGCAAGGACGACATGTTATTCCGGATCAACACCACGACCCGCGACAACGGCCACCACTACGCCGCGCACTATTTCCAGAAGGGCATCCGGCGCCTCAGCATCGCCGTCAACGAGAACAACCGCGCCTTTTCCGAAAGCTGGCTGAAGGAATTCCGCGCGGCCTACGAGGCCCTGGGGGGCGCGATCCTGGCGACGACCTTGTTCGACTCCGGATCCACCCGCCATGCCGAGGTGATCGCGGCCCTGCTCCAGCCCCGGCCCGATGGCCTGCTGTTCATCGGCAACGCCGTGGACTGCGCCCGCCTGGCCCAGCAAACCCACAAGTTGGACCCGCAGATTCCCCTCATCGCCGTCGAATGGGCGGGAACCGAACAACTGATCGAACTGGGCGGCAGGGCGGTGGAAGGCTTGATGATCGTCCAAAACTACAATCAGGATGACTCCACCGACGGCTATCAGCAGTTCCAGGAGGCTTACCGCAAACGCTTCGGCAAAGGGCCGGTCTTTGGCAGCGTGCTCGCCTACGATGCGGCGGCGGTGACCCTGGCGGCGCTGGCCCGGCGCCCGCCCGACATGACGGCCAAGGAGGCCCTGATCAAGTTCGGGCCTTACGAGGGATTGCAGCAGTCCATTCAGTTCGACGCCAACGGCGATTCCAATCGCTCCGCCTACTTCATGGTCATTCGCAACGGCCGGTTCGTCCGCGAACCATGAGCGGCTACCAGTGGCGTTTGCGCACGTCCCTGATCGGGCTGCTGGCCATCATTTCGTCGGTGACCTTCCTGGTGGTCGGGGCCGTCCTCTTCCTCGTGCGCATTCCCCAGATTACCGCTGAGACCCGGGCCGATCTGCGCCTCGAAGCAACCGATCTGGCGCAACGCAGCACGGTGATGCTCGGGGCCCTGCAAACGCAGTTGGAACTGATCGCCGCCGTGATCTCGGGGGCGCCCGCCGCCGACGTGCAACTCGCCCTCGAACGCGCGGTCGGCGAAAACAACGCGTTCACAGCGGTGTACCAGATCGATCGCGACGGAACGGCCTTGCGCGCCGCCGTCAGCCCCGCCCTCGGCGCGGGCCGTCGCCAGGAACTGATCGGCAGCGATCTGTCGCGGGACCCCTTGTTCGGCCGCACCCACGCGAGCCAGAAACCGGTGTGGGGCGACAAGTATTTGTCCCCGGTATCCAGCGTGCTGGCCATTGGGATCGGCGTCAGGGTCCCCGTGGTGGATGGCGTTATCATCGGCGAGGTGCCTCTCGACTATATCCTCAGGACCCTGCGCGCCGCTTCGGGGCGGCGGAACCTCACGGTGTGGGTGGTAGACCGCCACGGCGAAATTCTGGCCGACAGCGAAAATTCCTCGCGGGTCGGGGTGGTCAACCTGGCCCACGAGTCGCTGCTGCGCCAAGCCAGCACGGCGGCGGCGACCAGCGCTCCCATGCGCTTCGAGGGCCGGGATTTCGAAGCCGCCGCGGCCCGCTCCCCGCTGCTCGGCTGGTCTTTTGTAACCCGGACGCCGGGGGGAATCGTCAACCCGCGCGTCGCTTCGGCCATCGAACTGGGGATTGCGACCGTCGCCGGCTCGATGCTCCTCGGCCTGGCGCTGGCGCCCTTTTGGGCCATGGGCATGGCCCGCCCGATCAGCGCCATCACCGAGCGGGCGCGGCAGGTCGCCGACGGTCAGCCACCCGGCGCCTGGCCCCGGGGGCGGACCATCGAGCTGAACGAGCTGTCGGCCGACCTGGAACGGATGGCGACCACGCTCCAAGAGCGGCAGCAGGAACTGGAGGCCATCTTCGACGCCTCGCCGGTCGGCATCGACGTTCTCGACCCGGCCCAGGATTACGCCCTCATCAAGCGGAACGACGCCTCCATGGGGTTGTTCCGCGCCAGCGGCAACCCCGCGCCGGGCGCACCCGGCCCAAATCTGACGCCATGGTGTGACAGGATCGAGCGGCGAGCGTTCTACGCCACCCTGGAACGGGACGGGTTTGCGCGCGGCGAGGCCTGGCTGCGGCAAACCGATGGTCGCCAGTTCCTGGCCGCGCTGACCGCCCAAACCTTTTTCAGTCGCGGCGGCGCGCGCGCGGTCGTGGTGTCCCAGGACATCACCGAGATGCGCCGCATCGAAGCCGAAGTCCGCGCCCTCAACGCCGAGTTGGAAGCGCGCGTCCAGCGGCGCACCGAACAACTGCACTGCGCCAACGCCGAACTGTCCAGCACCGTCGAACGCCTGCGCCTGACCCAGAATGAACTGGTACGTTCCGAGAAGCTGGCCGCGCTCGGCGCCCTGGTGGCCGGCGTCGCCCACGAACTGAACACGCCGCTGGGCAATAGCGTCATGGCCGTGTCCACCCTGCGCAACGCGCTCGGCGCCTTCCATCGGGAGAAGGAACAGGGACTGAAGCGCTCCAGTCTCGACCGCTTGCTCGAAGCCATGGAGACGGGAACCGACATCGCTGCCCGCAATCTGGCCCGGGCGGCGGAACTGGTCGCCAGTTTCAAGCAGGTCGCCGTGGATCAGACCAGCGCCCAGCGGCGGGTTTTCACCTTGGACGAAGTCTGCAACGAAATCGTCCTCACCCTGCGGCCGCTCCTCACGCGCGGCGAAGTCGCCGTGACCCTCGATGTCCCGCCGGGCCTTCGCCTCGACAGCTACCCAGGCGCCCTGGGCCAGGTCCTCACCAACCTGATCGACAATGCGGTTACCCATGCCTTCGGGGATCGACGCGAGGCGCGGGTTTGCATCGCCGCCGCCGAGAACGGGGAGCACGTCGCGATCCGGGTCCGCGACAATGGCGGTGGCATTCCTCCCGAGTTACTTTCGCGTATTTTCGACCCGTTCGTCACGACCCGCATGGGCAGCGGCGGCAGCGGCCTCGGTCTGCACATCACTTACAACCTGGTCGCGCAAGCCTTGGGCGGCAGCATCGAGGTCGACAGCGCGGTCGGGGTCGGGACAACCTTTACTATCAGCCTGCCGCGCGTCGCCCCGGCGGCGGTTAACACATCATGTGATTGATTGTGGCCGATTAGAGGGCCGAGGCGCGGGAGGATGGGGGGGTCCGCCCAAACTCCAGAAAATTCCGTCCGCCCAAAACGTGCATCGCTGCATTGATACGAGGCCCACCTCCGGATGCACAACATCCTGAATGGGGATGTCTCTCGAAGCCGCCCGCGATGCGGTCTTGTCCTACGTTCCGGCCGGGTGATCCATGCCACGCGCGCAGCAACCATCCCTGCCATCCATCCTCCTCGCATCAGCATCGTATGGACGTCCCTTGCCGCAGAAAAACCAGGGCCGAACGGGTGGAGATTCAGGCCCCCTTCTGGCCTACGTCCGTCGGGCGACCCTCCCGATGGCGATCCACGTAGACCAGGACCCGAGGGTGATAGTGGTGAACCCGCAGTGAGTCGGACGGCGCCCGGAAGTCCAGTCGCCCACCCCACCGCCGACCGCCTCGGCCTGCTCTGTGCGGTACTGGCGGCGGTCGGCTTTTCCTTCAAGGCGATCCTGGTCAAGCGCGCCTACCGGTACGGGGTGGACGCCGAAACCCTGCTGGCCTTGCGCCTGGCGTTCAGCCTGCCGTTTTTCCTCGGCATGGCCTGGATCGGCGTGGGCCGGGCGGCCAGCCCCCTGACGCCACGCGATTGGGGATGGCTGTTCGGGCTGGGGTTGCTGGGCTACTACCTGGCCAGCTACCTGGACTTTCTCGGCCTGCAGTACCTCAGCGCGGCGTTGGAGCGGCTGATCCTGTTCGTCTATCCCACCCTGGTCGTGCTCTTCTCGGCGCTGTGGCTCGGCCAACCGCTCACCCGCCCGGTGCTGGGCGCGCTGGCGCTGTGCTAC
>JAKLEJ010000154.1 GCA_022711695.1 Verrucomicrobiota bacterium
GATCACCGCCTTTAACGGCGTCTCGGCGCCGGCCTGCCGGGCGCCGGAGGACATCCCCCTGTTCAACCGGCTGGTGCTCGAAACCCCGACGGGCGCGCAGGTGACCCTGCAAGGCCTGCGGCAGGGGCAGCCACGGTCCTGGACGCTCAAGACGGAAGCCCGGGACCCCGTCAGCGCCCGCGAAACCGAGCTCAAGCACTGGGGGCTGACCGTGCGAAGCCTCACCCGTCTCGCCGCGCTCGAGAATCACCGGCCTGACCGCAAGGGAGTCCTGGTGGACACCGTGCGGCCCGGCGGCCCTTGCGCCGAATCCAAGCCGGCTCTGCGCCAGGACGACCTGATCCTCCGGGTCAACGACCAGGAAGTCGCCGACGCCGCCGGCCTGATGCGTTTTACCGCGGAGTTTATCCGGGGGTTGACCGAGCCTAAGCCTGTGCTGGTCACCTTTTTGCGCGGGGTCCAGGAATGGGTGACGGTGGCCCGGATCGGCCCCGAGCCTCAGGAGGACAAGCCTTCCCGGCCGGCCAAGGCCTGGCTGGGCGCGCAGACCCAGGTGCTGACGAGCGAATTGGCCGAGGCCTTCGGCCTCGAGGGCAGGAAAGGCGTTCGCATCACCGGCGTTCTGCCGGGCTCTCCAGCCCAGAAGGCCGGCCTCCAGGTTGGCGACCTCCTCCTCAAGCTCGACGGCCAGGTGATCCCGGCTTCGACGCCCTCCGACCAGGACCTGTTCGACAACCTCATCCGCGAATACAAGGTGGGCAGCGAAGCCGAGCTGTCCGTGGTGCGCGCCGGCCAACCCCTCACCCTCACCGCCAGCCTGGTTCGCCAGCCCAAGCCCAGCTCCGACCTCGAGGAATACAAGGACCAGCTCTTCGAGTTCAAAGCGCGCGAGCTTTCCCTGGCAGACCGCGTGGACGAGAAGCTCTCCGCCGAGGCGAAGGCCGTGCGCATCGTCAGCGTGGAAAACGCCGGGTGGGCTGCTCTGGCCGGCCTGGCCTCCGGCGACGTGCTCCTCGCCATCGACGGTCGGCCCGCCGAGTCCATCCCCGCCGTCAAAGCCGTCATGGCGGGGCTCTCGGAGACCCGGCCCCGCCGGGTGACGTTCTTTGTCCGGCGCGGCATCCGCACCCAGTTCATCGAGATCGAACCCAAATGGTAAACACGTCCCGTTCACTCCCCACTCCGCCATGAACTCCTCCTTCCTCGCCCGAGCCGCCCTGGCGGCGATGACCTTCCTCTTTCCGCTGCTGGCCTGCGGCGATGACCCGCTGGCGGCCGCGGCGCGCAGAATCTTCGACGAGAAGAAGGACAGCGTCGTCTGGGTTTCGGTGGTGGCCAAAGTCAGCTTCAGCGCGGAAGGGGCCAAGGACCTGCCGGTGAACCTGCCCGACCGCGAGGACAAGTTCGAGGCCCTGGGCACGATCATTGACCGCAGCGGCCTGGTGGTCGCCGCCCTGAACCAGCTCGATCCCTCGCGGAACATCAGCGGCCGCGAGTTCCGCGTGGGAGGCAACACCGTCAAGATCGAGGCCGCCGCCACTCTCAAGGAGGTTAAGGTCACCCTGGCCGACGGCCTGGAAATACCGGCCGAGCTCGTCATGCGCGACTCGGACCTCGACCTGGCGTTCATCCGCATCAAGACCTCGAGCAAAGAGGCCCAGGGTGTCACCTTTACCGCCCTGGACCTGAAGGCCAGCGGCCCCGCCCAGTTGGGCGAGGAAGTCGTCACCCTCAGCCGCATGGACGAAACCCTCTACCGGGCGCCCACGCTGATCCGCGCCCAGGTGACCACCCTCACCCGCAAACCCCGCGAGTTCGTCCGCGTGCTCGGGGCCACGCAAGGCTGCCCCGCCTTTCTGATGGACGGCCGGATCCTCGGCATCGCCGTCTCGCGTTCCCTCAGGAACAAATCCACTCAAACGGTTATCGTTCCCGCCGGCGACGTGATGGAGATCGCCGATCAAGCCCGCAGCGCGGCGCCAGCCCCCGAAAAGACCCCGGCAGCCAAGACCGCCCAGTAGCGGCGGAGCGGCCGGCCGCCGGCGCGCAGTTTGTGCGTGCGTTTGGGCCGATCGCCGGTAGCATCACACCCATGAAGAACACGCCCGCTGATTCCGGATGGATATTGGGGACTGCCTGCGCGCTGGCAATCCTTGGCGCCGCCGCTGTGGCCGACGCCGGAGAATGGAAAGACCTGTTCGACGGCCGAACCCTGCAAGGTTGGGCGCAGCACGGAGGCAAGGCCCGCTATGCCGTCGAGAACGGCTGCATCGTGGGCACGACCGTCCTGAAGACGGGCAACAGCTTCCTGTGCACCGAAAAGGAGTACGGCGACTTCATCCTCGAACTCGAGTTCAAGGTCGATCCCAGGCTCAATTCGGGCGTGCAGGTCCGCAGCCAGCGCTTCGACAAGGAAACGCCCTGTGTGGACGCGAAGGGGCAGCCGGTCAAGGACGCCAAGGGCAAGGCGCTCAAGGCGCCGGCGGACCGCGTGCACGGCTACCAGATCGAAATCGATCCCAGCGCGCGGGCCTGGAGCGGCGGCATCTATGACGAGGGGCGGCGCGGCTGGCTCTTCGATCTCAAGGACCGCCCTCAAGCCCAGAAGGCCTTCAAACAGGGCGAGTGGAACAAATTCAGGATCGAGTGCCGCGGCGACTCGATCAAGACCTGGATCAACGGCGTGGCCGCGGCTGACCTCAAGGACGGCGTGACGCCCAAAGGGCTGATCGCCCTCCAGGTCCATGGCGTCGGCAACGACCAGGCCAAGGAAGGAATCCACGTTTCCTGGCGGAACATTCGCCTCCAGGAAATGGAGTAACCCTTCCTCCCCGGCTCGCGTCCCTGGAGTCCAGCGGCGGCAGGCCTGGCCGCGCGCGCGCCCGGCTGCCGTGCGCGGGAAGTGCGAATTCGAATGAGCCCCCCTGCGGCCGGGAAGACCCTCGCGATATCCGCAGTGGCAGGACGGTTTATTCTCCGATGAGCGCCCGGTAATCCGCGGCCGAAAGCAGGCCGTTGGCCTCGGACGGGTTGGACAGCTTCAGCGTGTAGAACCAGCCTGCCCCATAGGGATCGTCATTGACCAGGGCCGGCGTCTTGGCGACCTCGGCATTGGCGGCGGTCACCTCGCCCGAAAGCGGCGCGTAAACATCGCTGGCGGTCTTGACCGATTCAACGACCGCGCATTGCTCGCCGGCCTTGACCGTCCGGCCGACGGCGGGCAATTCCACGAAAACGATGTCGGTCAGCTCCTGCTGGGCATGATCGGTGATGCCCACCGTGGCGGCATCCCCTTCCAACCGCACCCACTCATGCGACTTGGTGTACTTCAGGCCTTCAGAAATCTTTGAGCTCATAGAATCCGAACGATTCTTGCCACCCCGGGCGCCGGATTGCCATTCAAATTTCTGCCGCTGAAATTGCGCCGGGAGCGCCCCTGTCGCCAAGGGGCCGGCTTGATCAGGGCGGCGGCTTAAGGAGCGCTCAGAATCTGCCGATGGGGAAAGAAGACGCAATGTCATGAACACCGAATGCATACTGGTGGTCGAAGACGCCCGGCTGCTGTTGAGCGTCCTCACGGCCCAACTCCACGCTCAAGGCTACGAGGCGATCGGCGCCGCCACCATTTCCGAGGCCATCCACGTCACTCACACGCGGGTGCCGGATTTGCTCATCCTGGATCTGACGGTGTTGGACAGCGATCCGTTCGCCGGGTTGACGGACGGTTTTGCCTTCCTGAGCATGCTGCGGCGCAGCCATCCCGAAGCGGACTTCCCGGTGATTGTTTACACCGGCGATCCCTCCTCCGAAGTCGATGCGCGGGCCGCGGCCGAAGGCGTCTTTGCGGTGGTCAGGAAAGGGACTCCCACGGGCGAGTTCGCCAGCATCGTGCGGTTGGCGCTGGACGAATGGGGCGCACGGCGAATGGCCGCCACGAACTGAACGCCGGCAGCCCGGCCTATTTCAGCCAAAGCAGGGTAACCCCTTCGTTCGTGGCGCCCAGGTCAGGGTCGCC
The DNA here is from genome assembly GCA_022711695.1 of Verrucomicrobiota bacterium. Classification (GTDB taxonomy): domain Bacteria; phylum Verrucomicrobiota; class Verrucomicrobiia; order Limisphaerales; family JACRJZ01; genus JACRJZ01. The sequence goes on from JAKLEJ010000154.1 coordinate 4,016, forward strand.
CCGCAGAACCGGCGCCGCCTCGATCAACGCCAGCGCGGCCGGATTGAAGACCGTGAAATCCTCCCCGGGGATGTAGTCCCGGATCGCTCCTTCCTTCTTGCGAAGCGCGAACGACTTTCGCAAGCCAAAGCAGAGCGCGCCGCCCTTGCCGCTCGAGCCGTAGCCGTGAATGATCTTGAGCACGCGCACCCCCTCGCGCCGGGCGCACCGGATCTCCTCGGCCACCCTCTTCCGCGCTTCATCGAGCGTGGGTCGGTCGGCCTCCACGTTATACGTCCTCTCCTCAGGCATGTCTGCAGGTCGTCACAGGCACGGCTGCCAGCCCCCGTTCCCGCCGGAGGGACGGAGGCTTTGGCGGATGCGCGCTTGAAAAACGAAAGCCCGCCGGCCAGGACGGCTCAAAACGCCTGCGTCTGGCCGGGCATGGCCACGGGATACTGGCCGTTGGCGTCCGGCATCACCGGCGCGTCCGAGTCCATGGTGAGGTTCTCGAGGCCCGGCGCCAGCTCCAGGTCCGAATTGAGGGCCTCCTCCCAGGTAATCATCTTCCCGGACTCGCAGGCCATGCGCCCCATGATGGCGGTCAGACACGACTTGGCGCAACGCTCGGTCTCGTTCCAGGGCTTGTCGTTGCGAATGGCGTCGAAGAGCAGGTCGTGCTCGACCTGGTATTGATCGCTGGCCGCGCCCTTGTAGCTCCAGACGAGATTCTGGGAGGTCTGCTTGTGCCCCTTGAAGATGCGGGGGCTCGGGATGCCCTCGCCCAGAACAGCCGAGCCCTTCGCGCCATGGATGATGTCGCCAAAGAAATCGTAGCACTTGGTGATGTGCCGGCCCTGGGCGTGCATGCGCGTGCCGTCGGCAAAGCTGTATTCGGCGGCATAGTGATCGAAGAGTTGGTCGGGCTCCTTGCGGGTCTGCCGTCCGCCCATGCCCTGCACCGACGCCGGCCAGTCGTTCTTCACCCAGCAGCAGACGTCGATGTTGTGAATCAGCCAATCCACGATGAAGCTGCCGTTGAGCCACGTGAAGCAACTGTAGTTGGCGATCTGGTGCGCCAGTTCCTTGCGCCCGGGCGGCTTGGCCCCGATCCCCACCGGCCCGTGCATGCGGTAAGCCCAGCAGGTGATGACGTCGCCAATCAGGCCCTGGTGAATCTGGGCCACCGCCTCCTCCAGCGGCTTGTAATGGCGGCTCATCAGCCCGCCCGCCACCTTCAAGCCCTTCTCCGCGGCCAGTTGACCGGTCTTGAGCACCCGCCGAATCCCGGGCGCGTCCACGGCAAAGGACTTCTCCATGAAGACATGCACGCCCTTTTTGACGGCATACTCGAAGTGGATCGGCCGGAACGCCGGGGCCGTGGCCAGCAGGACCACGTCGCCCTTGTCCAGCGTGTCGATCGCCTTCTTGAAGGCGTCCAGCCCCACGAACTGGCGCTCGGGCGGCACTTCCATCTGGCTCGAGAAGCGGTTCTGGAGGTTGTTGAGCGTGCCGCTGATGCGCTGCTCGAAGACGTCCGCCACCGCCCACAGCTTGGTGGGACCCTTGGTGGACATGGCCTGCGACACGGCCCCCCCGCCACGCCCTCCGCAGCCCACCAGCGCAATCTTGATGGTGTTGTTCTCCGCCGCGTAGCTCCGCGCGGCGATGGCGTTGAACAGCGCGGCCCCGGCTACGGCCTTGCTGGAGGCGGCCAGAAACTCGCGCCGGGTGGTCGGGGAAGAGGCTTTTTTGTCTTGCATGCCCATGGCTTTACCAGACGCATCCGCCCGCTGTCAAATTCGACCGCACCCGAACCGAGGCAGGAGTTGATCGCGGACCGCCCGGATGGCATGCTTGGCCCATGAGATTCCGCGCTTCCAGTCCGCCCGCCGCCGCGTTCTTCGCCACGACCCTTCTCCTCGGCGGCCTCGCCGGCTGCCTGAACCAGTCTCCCAGCCGGCAACACTCCGCCACTCGCGAGGCGGTGGGCCAGCTCGACGCCAACCGGATTTACACCCCGGTCAACCAGGTTCTCACCCCGGCAGGCCGGCAGGTCGAGTTGCCCGGGCTCCGACCCCAAGCCATGGCCTTGAGCCCCGATGGCCGGTTGCTGGCGGTCTCGGGTCACACCCCCGAGGTGGTCGTGCTGGACCCCGCCACCGGGTCGATCCGACAGCGGGTCCCCCTCCCCTCCGAAGCCGACGAAGATCTCTCCACCGACGTGGTCTCGACCCACATCATGGCCCCGGATAAATCCGGACAAGTCAGTTTCACCGGGCTGGTGTTTTCGCCCGATGGCACGCGCCTTTACCTGGCCAATGCGCAAGGCAGCCTCAAGGTCTTCCAGGTTCACCCCGGCCAGGGCCTGACCGCGCTCGGCACCCTGCGTCTGCCCTCCGTCTCCGTACGCCGGCGGGCCGATGACCTGCCGGCTGGTTTGGCGGTCTCCCGCGACGGTCGCCGGCTCTATGTAGCCTTGAACCTCTCGAACCGCCTGGCGGAACTGGACGCCGCCACCGGCAGGGTCCTCGGAATCTGGAACGTCGGCGTGGCCCCCTACGACGTCGCCCTCGCCGCAGGCAAAGTCTATGTGAGCAACTGGGGCGGACGCCGTCCCGACGTGGAAAGTCTGACGGGGCCGGCCGGCCGGGGCACGACCGTGCGCGTGGATCCGATCCGCCACATCGCCTGCGAAGGCTCGGTGAGCGTGATCGACCTGGCCTCGAGCAATGTCGTTCGCGAAATCATGACCGGGCTGCATGCCAGCGCCCTGGCCCTGTCGCCCGACGGACGCCACCTGGCCGTGGCCAACGCCGCGAGCGACACCGTCAGCGTGATCGACACCCGCACCGACCAGGTGGTCGAGACCCTGTGGACACGCCAGACGCCCGCAGACCTCTTTGGCGCCACGCCCAACGCGCTCGCCTTCGACCGCTCCGGAAACACCCTTTACATCTGCAACGGAACCCAGAACGCCGTCGCCGTGGCCGAATTCAAACCCGGACAATCGCGCCTGACGGGACTGATTCCCGTGGGCTGGTACCCCGGCGCAGTCGTTTTCGACCCGGCGCGCTCCTCCCTCTGCGTGGCCAACATCAAAGGCATCGGCTCGATGAAGCCAAAGGTGGTCGATGGACAGGCCCGCTTCAACTCGCGCCAGTATTTCGGCACGGTCTCGCTCGTGCCCCTCCCGGACCGGCGGCGGCTCGAAGCCTGGACGCGGACCGCCTTGCGCAACATGCGCCACCCGCTGCTCAAAGCCGCCGCCCTCCCCGCCCGCGCCGGCCAACCGCCGCGCCCCGTGCCCGAGCGCGTGGGCGAACCCAGCCTCTTCAAGCACGTCGTCTATATCATCAAGGAAAACCGCACCTACGACCAGGTGCTGGGCGACATGAAGGAAGGCAACGGAGACCCCTCGCTCTGCATCTTCGGCGAAGCCATCAGCCCCAACCACCACCAGTTGGCCCGCGAGTTCGCGCTCCTGGACAACACGTACTGCTCCGGCGTGCTCAGCGCCGACGGCCACCAATGGGCCGACAGCGCCATCGTCACCGACTACCTCGAAAAATCCTTCGCCGGCTTCCCGCGCAGCTACCCCGACGGCATGGACGATGACGACGTGGACGCGCTGGCCTACTCGCCCGCCGGCTTCATCTGGGACAACGCCCTGGCCCGCGGCAAATCCGTGCGCGATTACGGCGAGTTCGCCATCACCCGCAAGGCCTGGAAGACCCCAGTGGGCAGGAAGACCATTACCTGGACGGACCACTACAACGAGTTCCTGTTCGGAACGGAGAACATCCGCCTCTACAGCGATCCGGCCATCGAATCCCTGCGCCCGTGCCTGGTCACCAACACCGTCGGCTGGGACATGGCGGCGCCGGACGTCTTTCGCGCGCGGCAGTTCATCCGCGAGCTGCGCCAGTTC
>JAKLEJ010000155.1 GCA_022711695.1 Verrucomicrobiota bacterium
GGAGGGCATGCCCATGCTGGAGGCGTTCTCGATGCTGACCAACACCCACTTCGCGGTGTTCTTCTTCTCCTCGCTGGTGGTGGCGGGGATGATGCAGTTCTACTTCCTGGGCACGGCCCGGTTTCTTTCGGACATCGGGGCGTCGAACAAGAACGTCTCGGCCATCATGGGCATCGCCCAGGCCGCCCAGGCGGTGGCGACGCTTTTCCTGCTGGGCTTTCTCTACGACAAGAACGTGCTCGGGGCCAAGTGGACCATCACCCTGGGGGCGCTCTGCTGGCTGACGCTCTACGTGGTCTATGTGGCCAAGGCGCCGAAGATCGTGATTGTGCTGGCCCAGGTCTTCCACGGCCTGGCCTACGTGTTCTTCATGATCGCCGGCCAGATGCATGCCAACGACGTGGCCCCGGCGGGCCTGGGCGGTTCGGCGCAGTCCTTGATCTTCTGGTCCACCAACGGCATCGGCCTGTTCCTGGGCACCCAGTTGGCCGGGTACTGGATGGACCGCTGCTCGGCGGAGGGCAAGTTCAACTGGAGCAAGGTCTTCATGGTGCCGCTGCTGTGCACCCTGGCAGGCGCGCTGGCCCTGGCGCTGGCGTTCTGACCCAAATTTCTCACGGAGAAATTTGGGTGTATGCAAAATCGCCCTTCAAAACGCTGAAAGAGAGCCCCTGTCAGTGGCAAGGTCTGCCGGTTGTCGGTTTTGCCGTCAGGCCACTCTGTGAGGGCGATCCCGTTCAGCATGGAACCAGCGCGGTTTTGCCAGAGCCCCCCCCTTCCGGCTTTGCCTCATCGGCTTGCTGGTGCGCCGACCGGACTTGGCGCCCATCGCGTCCGAAAACCCGGTGAGAAGGGCGAGCTGACTGTAGTCCCTCGCAGCGAACTCCGGGGGCGCGGTTACTCCAGCCGCTTCTGGGCGCGTCGTTTGGCGGCCAGCAGTCGGCTGGTCTTGTCCTCCCCCGCAGGCAAGGGAGGCGGCGCTTCGGCCGGCGGGGTCGATGCGGCGCCTTTGGCGACCTGGACTGACGGCGCGGCAGTCGCGGTCGCCGACGGCTGAGCCGGTTGTTTGGGCCGGAACAGCGCCGGATCCGCTTCCGAAGCCGGCCCGGTCTGGCGCGCGCGCACGGAGTCGCGCCGGGCAAGCAACGCAGCCAGCGATTCCTCCGCCTCGACAGGCCGGGGCCGCCCCTCCCAGAAGAAGAACCGGCGGCGGACGGCGCGCATCGCTTTCTGCCATTCCTCGCGGTCCACGTGGATGCGCCGCACGCCCACATCCAGCGGGAAAAGAACGATCGCCAGCTTGAGGAGCCACTCGAAGAGGTCCACGGGCTGGAAGGTTTTGCGGCGGTCGTGGCGGAAGGGGTTGACGGGTTCGCCCGGGAAGGGAGAGCCCGGCAGGGAGAGCACGCGGCCGCCGCCGGCCTCGGCCAGACGCCGCAGCAGGGCCAGGTTGGGCTCGACGGAGCTGAATTCGGGGGAATAGTTGACGCTGGCGCCGAGGCGCTGCATGCCCTGAAGGGCGCCGCCGGTGTAGTCCAGCACTCCCACCATGTAGGAGCCGGTTTCGCGGGTCGGAAAGCGGGCCTCGTAATGGCCGGGGCCGGTTTGCTCCAACCGCAGCGCCTGGCGGTCGCCCTTTGGGCTCACCACCACGGCCTGGAGATTTCGGAAATTGAGGTACTCGCCGTCCTTGCCGATGGCCTCGACGGCCAGGAGCCCTTCGCCGCGGTCGATGGTCACCTCGGCGGCGAAGTCGGTGTTCTGCAGCCGGCGCACGCTCCAGAGCGCGATCTGGGACCAGAACTGGCGGTAGCGCGGCCAGTTGAGCCAGTCGCGCGCCCACTTGGCGCGGGCGTCGGAGGTGAAAGCCACGGCGCGGCCCAGGCCGTATTGCCAGTGGGCGAGGAGGGGATCGCCCTTGTCCGTGAGGAGCGGGACCTCGGCCCGGGCCTTGGGCGTGGCGCAAACGTAGCCCTGCAGCGCCGGGTACTCGCCCGCGCCGATGCCCTGGACCGGCTCGCGGGCGGACACCAGCCGCGGCTGGAAGGGCTCCTCGGAGATGGCGGACTTGAGAATGACCATGGCCTCCTTGATGAAAATCTGGGGCAGGTCCGCGGGCGACTGGACATCGTGGAAGCGGCCGGCGCCCTGGTCGGCGATCCACTGCATGGTCTGAGGCCCGGCGTGGCCCGAGATCAGCACGCTGCTGACGGTGATCTTGTCGGAGACGATGCTGCTCATGAGGCCCGCGGAGGGCGCGCCGGGATCGCCGTCGCTGAACACAATGATATGTTTGAGGCTGGCGCGGGATTTCTTGAGCGCCTCGTGAGCGAGGCCGATCACGCCCTCGAAGCTGGGCAGATCGCCCTGGTTCATGCCCTTGATTTCGCGACGCATGCTGGATTTGTCGCCGGTCTTGGCCAGCGGGATCAGCCAGCGCTCGAAGCCGTCCCACAAGACCACGCCCAGTTCATCCTGGGGGCCGAGGGCCTCGAGGACGCCGATGGCGCAGTCGCGGGCCACGGCGTTGCCGTTGCCGAACTCCATGCCATGCATGACCAGGACCACCGCCCCGGGCGGCAGCACTTTCTTGCTGTCGAGCTCCATGTTGAGGGGCAGCACTGACTCCAGCGGGGTGCCCCGGTAAGCCCCCGCCAGGTAGGTCTGATCGCCGCCCACGCAGACCAGGCCCACTCCGAAATCCCGGACCGCGCTCTCGAGCGCCTTCATGAGGCGCTCGCCCAGGTCGCCCGCCGCCAGGTTGCTGATGAAGATGGCGTCGTAATCCTGGAGCTTCTCCAGCGTGTCCGGGAAGCGGTCCAGTCCGCTGGCCTGGACGCTGAGCCCCGAGGCGGCGAGGGCGGCCGCCAGCGGCCGGTCTTGCTCGGGCTCGGAGGAGATGAGCAGAAGCCGCGGCTCGCCCAGCACGCTGACAAAGGCGGCGCCGCGGTTGTTCTGGGGCAGGGTGTCGCCCGGGGCCTCCACCTCGACGGTGTAGCCGTAGAGATCGGGCTCGCGGAGGGTGTCGGGGAAGGTGAAGAGGTTCTTGCCGGCGGCGAGATCCACCTGGCGCTCGCCCAGGAACTGCTCGTTGCGATAGAGCCGGACCTGGGCGGGCTGGGCGCGGTCGGAGTGAATGAAGATGCGGGCTTCGAAGGTCTGCCCCTGCTTGACACGCGCCGGCAGGCCCAGCTTCTGCACGGCAACATCGTTGCTGCGGATCACCCCCAGCGGCATCACATCCACCGTGACCCCGAGCGGACGCGCCGCTTCGACGGCTGCCAGGGCGTCGCCCGCGTTCTCGTTGCCGTCGGTGACGAGCACAAGGCGTTTCTGGCCGCGCTCGGGGAAAGCGGCGGTTCCCAGGCGAACGGCGGCCGCCAGGTCGGTCCGGTCCGTTCCCACCACTGCCTGGATCTTCTTCAGCTCGACGGCGGGGTTGGCGTTGAACTCGACGGCGGCTTCGCTTCCAAAGACGAGCACGCCGCCCGCGTCGAATCGCTCCTTTTCGAGGGCCGCGCGGTTGACATATTGGCGGGCCAGTTCCTGCTGAGCGGACGGAATGCTGTCCGAACGGTCGAGAGCGAAATAGACATTCATGCCTTCCTGGGGCCGAAGGAGACGCAGGCCGGCGATGGCCAGGACCAGGGCCGCCAGGATGACCACGCGCAAGGCGAAGGCGGTCCAGCGCCGCCAGGGGCTGATCTGGACGTCCGAATGCCACGTCAGCCAGGCCACAGCGGCCAGGCCGGGCAGCAGCAGGAGGAGCCACAGGGGATGTGTGAAATGAAGGTTCATCCCTGCCCTCCTCCCTCGCGCGGCGAGGCAACGTTCCCGTGAAGCGGCGGGGACATCCCTCCTGAAGACCGGCGCAGCGGCAGCGCTCCCCCAACGCCCGAGGGTCGGCCGGCTCCGCCTGTCTGCGCCCCCGAGCCCACCCTCGAAAAGCCGCCTTCGCGGCGGACGAACTTCTGGACGCGATGATTCTGCGAATCGGCCACGTAGAGATTGCCTTTCGAGTCCAGGGCAATGCTCCACGGATTGGCCAGGCGCGCCGGCGCGGCCCCTGGGCCGCCCAGAATTTCGAGGGACCGGCCCGAGGCATCGAACACCTGGATGCGGCTGTTGCCGAATTCGCACACGAAGACCAGGCCGGCAGCGTCCACCTGCACATCGTAGGGGTAGCTCAACTGGCCCGGTCCGCCGCCGGCCTTGCCAAACGCCAGCAGGAAGCGTCCTTCGGGCGAGAACACCTGGACCCGGTGGTTGCAAGAATCGGCGACGTAGATGCGGTCCTGGTGGTCCGCGGCGACGCCTTCGGGCCGGTTGAACTCTCCGGGGGCCACCCCGGCGCGGCCGAACTCGAGCAGTTTGCGGCTGCCAGACGGCGCGAAAACCTGGACGCGTTCGGTCAGCGTGTATTCGCTGACGATCGCCTCGTTGCGCGAGTTCACCGCCACCGCGCGCGGGAGGGAGAAGGGCCCTCCGTTGGTAAGATGGCCGCCCCACTGGGCCAGGAGCCTGCCCTCGGGCGAAAAACGATTAACCCGCTGGTAGTGCGGTTCAATGACGACGATGCTCCCAGCCTTGTCGCAGCACATCCCCTTGGCCTTGCCGAGATCGGTTTCGGGCATCTGCCAGGCCAGCAGATAACGGCCCTGCGGCGAGAACTTCTGGATCCGGCCGGTCATGTCCGCCACATAGAGGTTGTCCTGGGCATCCAGCGCCAGCGATCGGGGCTTGTTGAACTCTCCCGGTCCGGTTCCGCGGCTTCCGACGATCTCGACGCGCGCGAAGAGGCGGCTCTGCGCCAGCGAATCCCGGTTTTCCGCGGAGGGAGAACAGCCGGCGGCGGCCAGCGTCACGCCCGCGAGGAGAACGGCGTCCCGCCCCCGGGGCCAGAGGGGCGCCATGCGGGCGGCGGCCCGCCTGGCCAGAGGCCAAGCCGTCCACGCCAACAGCGGCAGGAGCGCGAGCAGCAGCAGCCAGAGGCACAGCGCGTTGACCTGGCCGGCGTGGCCGTAATGGAGAAGGTTGAACACTCGAGCGGCCGCCGTCTCGCCGCCCGGCGGCAGGATCAGCAGCACGGTCTCGACATCCCAGAGGCACAGCAGATACACGCCATACCCGACCACGCACACCTGGGAAGACACCTGCGGCCAGACGATCCGGCGGAGCAATCGCCACCCCCCGGGACCTTCGAGCAGGCCGGCATCGACCAAGTGTCGGTCGGCGCCAGCGAAGGCTGAGGCCACGCCGAACCAGCACAACGCCAGGTATCGAATCGTCAGCGCCAAAATGACGACCGCCGGGCTTAGATAAAGCCAGGCCAGCCCGGGCCGGTTCAGCGCCGCAATGAGGGCCAGTCCGGTGAAGATACCCGGGGCAAGCAGCGGCAGCCACAGCAGCGCGTCCGCTCGCTGCAGCCTTGCGGCATCGGCGCCAGTGCGCCAGGTCAGGCGCGCCTGGCGCGCCACGGCGAGCAGGACGGCGATGGCGGCAGCGGCGGCGGCATAGAGCCATGAGGAGGCCAGGGCGCCCCGGCCTGCGGCAAACGCATCGCCAAACTCGAGCCAGGTGCGCCGGCTCAGGCACAGTTGCAGCAGCGGCAGACCCACAGACAACGCCGCGACTGCGGCCATGGCCACACAGCACATGCCATAGCCCCAGTGGCCGACCTGCCGGCGGAACAAGTCAGGAGAGGGCCCGCCCTCGAGGCGCGGCCAATGCCCCTCCCCTGCCCTGCCCAAGCACAACCCGAGCGCCAGCGGCGCCACGATCAGCGGCCAGCCCATGGCCAGCGCCGAGGCGGGAGACAGGTGCGTGTTAAACTCGATCCACATCGCCGCGGGCAGCACGCGCACCTGGAGAATCGCCGGCACAGAAAAATTGTTGAGCGCCAGCACGAAGGCCAGCAAGAGCGCCAGCGCCAGCGAGCGTCGTCCCGCCGGCCAGAGGAGGTCTCGCGCCAGGGCTCCGCCCCGCAGGAGCGGCTCGACCTCGAGTTGGCTGCTCTCCAGCCGCGTCCAGGAGGCCAGCAAGGCCAGGGCGGGGACAGGCCAGAGCCAGGCCGCCAGAATTGCGGCCACACCGGCGACGGAATAGACATTCATCGGCGCCCAGTCCCGCAGAAGGCCGTTGACCCCGAAGAGGTCGAGCCACGAATTGACCACCAGGAATGGCGGCATGGCCAGGGCGATGGCAGCCAGCGCCAGACCGGCGCGGCGCGCCGCGGCCGGCAAGCCCGCCAGGCAAACGGCGGCCACCGCGCCAGCGGCGCCCGCGAGCACGGCGGCCAGGAGGGCCGCCAGCAGGCTGGTTTGCAGGAGCGCCAGGTTCATCTCAGGAAGATGGACTTCATCTCGGCAACACCGGTCTCCAGGTTTGCGAGCACTTCCGGCCATTCCACGCGCAGGAATGGCCGCGCTCCAGGCTCCGCCCCCTCGAGGGCTTGCGCCGCCACGAGCGACTCGGCAACGGCCGGCTCCAAGAGGCGTCTAAAGAGCTTCTCGGCAGCAGCCGGGTTGGGCCCGTTTCGAACGAGACAGACCGTGTTCGGAATCAGCAAGGTCTCGCGCGTGGGAGGCAGGGCCGCCAGGGGAAGGCCGTTGCGCAAGCCCACGGCCACATCATCGGAATCGGTCAACCCGATCCAGGCCTCGCCCCGGCCGACGCGCCGGACCACGTCCGAGTTGCCCTCGACCAGCCAGGGTTTGTTGGCCTGGAGGGCGCGGCACCAGGTGCGCCAGGCTTCCGCGCCCCAAGCCTGGCGTAAGGCCAGAAAATGTGTGCAGGTCGTCCCGAACAAGGGGTAAGCCAGGGCCACCCGTCCCCGCCAGACCGCGTTGGTCAGATCGCTTAGCGAGACGACTCCGTCAGCCGGCAGATTTCGAACGAGGTTGGTGTTGATCACGAGGCGGCGGCTGCGAAAACCGAACGCGGCCCAGCCGTTGGTCTCGACCAACACGCCCGCCGCCGCCAATTGACGCGCGCGCAACTCCTCATTGCCCCAGAAGACATCGCAAACCGGGCGGGTCCGCTCCGCCAGGAGCCGCTGAGCCAGGCCGACGGTCTTGACCGCTTCGCTGTCATAGAGGGCCTCGACGCGGATGCCGGTCTGGCGGGTGAAGTCCTGGAGGATGGGTTCGGCATACACCTGGTCCTGGGCGGCATAGACGACGACCACGGGAGCGGCGTCCTGGCGGCAGCCCGCCGCCAAGGCCAGCACGCCCAGCAGCGCCGCCAGGAGCCCCGCCCGGCTCCAGGCAAATCGTTGCGTCCACTGAAGGCAGGTCATCATGCGGTGCGTTTGTGATAGAACCACCATTCGAAAACCAGGAAAGCCAGGCACGCCAAGGCAAGCCACCGCCAGAGCTCGGTGTTCGCCCGCTTGACGGTGTTGGCAGCCACCCCGCCGAACTTGCCCATAGGCAGCTCGGCCCGCGGCCGGATGTCGCTCTCGAAACTGTCCAGCAGATTGACGCAGAACCGAACGGAGTTGGTTCCGGCCTCCAGACGATGCACCCCCTGCCGGTGGGTCTCGGCGAAGAGGATTTCGCGCGACGGCGGCTCCAGGACAAGGTCCTTCTCCGCGCCGTCCGGGCTCACGATCCGCGCCCGGCCGACCGCCTGAGGCAAGCTCAGGCGCAGGGGCTCGCCGCTGCGCACCGTCAGGCGGCTGTTTCCGGTCGAGGCCGGATTCAGCCACTCGACGGCGTTGGCTATGAAGATGGGGAAGGAGATGCGCAAGGGCCAGGTGCTTTGGAGCGTATCGAAGCCGATCCAGACGACCCGCTGCCGGCCGATCTCGCCGGCGACGATCAGCGGCGTCTGCTGGGCTTCGAGCAAGGTGAGGCCCCAGGTGGGCGCATGCACGCCCTGGCTCGAGGCGATCTGGACGTTGTCGAAGTTCACAAAGCGC
>JAKLEJ010000156.1 GCA_022711695.1 Verrucomicrobiota bacterium
TGCCGTGGAAGGCGCGCTTGAGCTGGTCCACCGAGGGAAAGACGAGATCTTTTTGGACGATGGCGCAGGGCATGGGATGCGCAGAAAGCAAGGTTCTTGGCAGCGAAGTGGTTTTGTTTGACGGCACGAGCCTTCAATGGATGACCCGGGCGACGCCTATGGCTCGCAGCGCCCTCACGAGTTGCGGGAGCGCGTCGTAACGGCTCAGGCGGACGCCGACGGCGCCACCGCCGGGATGGATTTCCACAAACTCGGGCTCCGGGAAGAGCCCGAAGCGACGGTAGAACGCGGCGCGAATAAAGGCCTTGACCGGATCGATGGCCGCTTTGCGGGTGTCCACATGCACCTGGAAGTAGTCGCCTTGCCCGGCGGCATTCACCCGCACCGCCACCGCATCCGAGCCAAATGCGCGTTTCAGCATGGCTTCGACGAGGTCGATGAGGGCCAGGCCGCGAAAGAAGCTCGCTCCCTCCAGCAGGTGAATCTCGGGCGGATTATCGAGAGAAAGCGAGGCGTCGTCCAAGCCTCGCTGGTAGTCGAAGGGACGGGCGCCAGAGCGTTCGAGCCAAAGGTCGAGCAAGGCGGGGCCGGCGCAGCCGCGCTCCCAGTCCAGCGCGCCTTCCATTTCGAGGCGGGAGGGAAGGCGCTCCGGATCGATGTCGAACGAGCGATCGCCGCGTTGCGACCAGGAGATCCAGCGAATCCATTCGTCGGGGCGATGCACCAGGCGGAAGTTGCGGGCCACCTCGGCAAAGAGGTAGGCCGCCATGGCGCGCAGCGGGGCGCCGGTTTCCTCGACGATCGCGCCGGCCGGGGTTGCCCGGCGCAGGACCGGGTCGTGCCAGCCGGCCAGGAGGGAGGAGAGAGTGGTGTCCGCCGTGCGGCTGGCCTCAGACGGGTCCAGGCGGCTGGCCTCGATGAGCTGGGCGATGAACCAGGCGCGCTGGCCCTCGAGGCGTTCGCGCAACTCCCGCTGCGTGATCAGCAGGGGCAACTGCCGCAGGACGCCGCAAATCCAGGCGCGGTTCTCGAGAGTCAGTTCGCCGTCGGTCACCAGGTCGTCCTCGATCTGCTTGAAGAAGTCCGTCTCCAGGGGCAGGCGGGTCAGGAGCGCGGCCAGTTCGGCGGATTTGCCGGTGAGCTTGCGCATTTCGCTGGTGGTGAGGGGGCCGGGTCCGGAGACCTGGGCATAAGCCCCGCCGGACCAGCGCCAGGCGGCGCGATCGCGCTCGATGGTGTAGGGAAACAGCAGGTGAAAGCGCTCCGCCGGCACGGGGTATGTCCCCAGGAGGCGGTAGTTGTCGCGCGGGTTCGAGGAGATCAGGGCGCCGCAGCCGGCGCGGCCCTTGAGTTCGGTGGCCTGGTCGAGCGAACCCGCGCGCACCCCGGTGCCGTATTCGGCCTGGCAGGCCAGGTGCACCAGAAGATCCGCGGGGATGCCCAAGTCAAACAGCGCGTTCATCGCGCTCTTGACCGCCACCGTCACCGCCGACGAACTGGAGAATCCCCCCTGCGGGATGTTGCCGGTCGAGATCAGGCGCAGGCCCTGGAAGGCGTCGCGGCCGAGGCTCCGCTGCACCCGAGCCCCGAGGCCGCCCTTGCGCAGCGTGCGCATCGAGGCGATGGCGTTGCCCACCAGCGAGAAGGGACGGCGCATGCTGTTGGAGACCCAATGGGACGGGGGCGGCAGCGGCAGGTTTCGCTCGCGGCGCCGCTCCAACTCCTCGTTGCTGAAATAGCCCAGGGAAAACAGGAGGTTCTCGCTCATCCGCGTGCCAAACTCCTCGTAGGCGTGCCAATCCGAAACCTCCTCGCCGGGGTACATGACCGGGCTGCCCGAAGGGATGACATTGACGGCCTCGCGGTATTTGGGGTTGGTGGGAAAGAGATGAATCTGACCGTCGTCGGCGCTCTGCGCGAGCATGACGATTTGTTCGTCGCCGGCCGGATCGCCGGCGCCGGTAGGCATCTGCCAGGCTGGCCCGTAGAAGCGGCCCATGTCCGGATGCATGAAAGCGATGCGCAGGCGCCCGCCGGAAAGGCCGATGGCCACCGGGGCATCGGCTTGAAAGCCCAGTTTCTCGCCCGCCGCGGCCGTCCCCAGTTCTTCAAGTTGCCGGGCGATCGCCTGGACCTGGGCGGACGGCCTCTCGGCCGCAATCAGGCGGGCAGCGGCCTCGACATCGGATTCACCGCCGGCCAGGAGACTGCCCCGAGAGGCCAGGATGCCCTCCAGCAGGGCCAGGTCCATGGGGCGCGTCACATCCGAGCACAAGAGGTCGTATTCGGGGTCGGCCACCGTGGTGGTGACGGTGCGCACATCGCCGTCCTCCCGGGCCATCGCCTCGATGATGTCGGTCAGGTAATACTGGCGCTGGGCATTGTCATTGGAGAGCGACTCGAGCCGGCGACGCAGCGTGGCCGCCCGCACCGCGTAGAGGGGGCAGTTGCCCTCGACCAGTCCGTTCAACTGCCGCCGCTCGACCGGGTCTGGCAGGGCGTCGATGTCCCGTTGCTCGATGACGCGCCGCACCCGCAGGCTGGCGTCGCGAACGACCCGGCCTTTGCCCAGGTTGCGAGGAGGCTCGTAGCGCGCGGTCAGAAAGGTCAGGTCCGCTTCGCGGCTTCCGGCGCAATGGGTCTCATGCAGCAGGCCGAAGATGCGGGGCGTCACGATGCGGTCGCCCATGGTGAGGATCAGCAGCGGATTGACCTCAAGGAGGCCCGGAACGCAGAAGGCCTCGAACGCGGCAAACGCGGTTCCCCCGGCCGGGTTCTCCGAGCGGACCTGGAGGGTGTCGGCCCCCAGCGCCAGGGCCACCTCGTGATGGCGGTAACCCACCAGGCAAACGACCGGGGAAGGGCTGAACCGCCGGAAGGCTTCGATGGAGTGCCGGGCGAGCGGCACGCCGTGAACGGGCTGGATGCACTTGGGGGCCTGGCCGAAGCGCGTCCCCTTCCCCGCCGCCAGAACCACCAGCACGGGGGCTTCAGGCCGAATGCCGCCGTACAGGGCCAGCGCCTCGGGATTGAGTAACTTCTCCGAAGCGAGCCGCACGGCCTGGCTGAGCGGCAGGCCCGGCGCCGCAGGTTGCTGGCGTCTGGTCATAAGCGAAAATAAACGGCCGCGGCTGGCCGGCGCCCAACGGTCTTCGACAATCCGCCTGCCCGAGGCAAGCCCCCGGGGCAGTTGCGCTCAGCCCAGCACAAACCGCCTGTGGCGCGCAAAGACGCCCCGCAAAGCCAGCGAGGCCTCGTCCTGGAGCGCCTGCAATTCGCGATAGACGGCCACGTTTGCCGGCCGGGGGCGGGCGGTCTCGGAGCGGTTCACCTTGACGAACTGGTCGGTGATGTCGCCGATCGCGACCTTCTCGCCCTGCTGGCGGCGCCAGCACCAGAGCGCCTGGAGCGCCGCCCCGTAAGCGGCCCCCTCGCTCACCTGCAAGGTCACCACCTCGGCGTTGAAGACGTCCGCCATGATCTGCCGCCAGACCCTGGACTTGGAGCCCCCGCCAGTGGCGCGAATCTGCCTGGGTTTCACTCCCAGCCCGGCCAGGCGGCGCAAGCCGTAGTTCATGCC
Organism: Verrucomicrobiota bacterium; assembly: GCA_022711695.1. Lineage (GTDB taxonomy): Bacteria > Verrucomicrobiota > Verrucomicrobiia > Limisphaerales > JACRJZ01 > JACRJZ01. The sequence goes on from JAKLEJ010000156.1 coordinate 3,581, forward strand.
CAGGGTGACCCCCTCGAGGGCGGCGCGGGCGAAGTGTTCCGCGCGGAAGGTGTTCGGGTTCACTCCCACAAGCACCCCGGTGCCGTCGGGCACGTTGGGCGTGCGCTCGCCTTCGAGATAAGGCACCAGGAACAAACCGCCGGCGCCGGCCGGGGCCTGGGCGGCCTTGGCGTCGAACTCCGGCGGGCTCATGCCAAAGTCCTTGCGCATCATCTCGGTGGCCACGGTCACATTCATCGTGCAGAGCAGCGGCAGCCATCGGTTGGTGGAATCGCAGAAGGCGGCGATTTCACCCTGGGGATCGATGACCGGCTGCTCGCAGCAGGCATAAATGGTGCCACTGGTGCCAAAGCTGGCAGTGATGACGCCGGCCCGGGTGTTGCCCGTGCCGATGGCTCCCATCATGTTGTCGCCTCCGCCGGCGCTGACCAGCACCTCGGCGCCCAGCCCCAGCTCGCGCGCGGTTGAACTCTGCAGGGTCCCCGCCGGTTGGTCGCTCGAAATCAGCGGCGGCAGTTTTTCCGCCAGCCCGGCGTCGATGGCCTTGAGTGTGGCCTCGCACCACTTGCGCCGCCGCACATCCAGCAGCGCCGTCCCGCTGGCATCGCCGTATTCCATTGTCTTGCGGCCGGTGAGCCAGAAATTGAGGTAATCGTGCGGCAGCAGCACGGTGGCCAGCCGGGCGAAGTTCTTCGGCTCGTGGTTCTTGAGCCACAGGATTTTCGAGGCGGTGAACCCGGGCAGGACGGCGATGCCTTGCTTCTTGATGGTGGCTTTGGGCCCTCCGAGCGCGCTCATGATCTGGTCGCACTCGGCGGCGGTCGAGGTGTCGCACCAGAGCTTGGCCGGGCGAATGACTTCACCAGCCTTGTCCAGCGGCACAAAGCCGTGCTGCTGCCCGCTCACGCCGATGGCCTTGACCTCGGCGGCGGCGGCCTTGGCCAGCCGAAGGGCCTCGACCAGCGCCCGGGCGGTGGCCTTCCGCCACGAGGCCGGATGCTGCTCCTTGGCCCCAGGCGGCAGGTTTGGAATCAGCCCGTAGGACTGCGAGGCGGAGGCCAGGGCCTTGCCGCTCCGGGCGTCCACGACCAGGACTTTTGTCGATTGGGTGCCGCTGTCGATGCCGAGAACAAGAGTGCGCATGCGAATAAAGTTGTGGGTTGGCAGTTCTGGAGAGAACACGCAGGAACGGACGGACGCCGCCGTTCGCCGCGCCTAGACCGTCATGATTTCCTTTTCCTTGCCGACGACGTGCGCGTCGATCTTGGCAATGTAATCGTCGGTGAGCTTCTGCATCTCCTTCTCGCCGTGCTTCTCCTCGTCCTCGGGAATGGTACCGTCGTTCTTCTCCTTCTTGAGGGCGTCCATGGCGTCGCGCCGCACGTGCCGGATGGCCACGCGCCCGTCCTCGGCCAGCTTGCGGATGTACTTGCACAGCTCGGTGCGCCGCTCCTGGCTGAGCTCGGGCAGGAAGAGCCGGATGGTCTTGCCCTGGATCTGGGGGTTCAGGCCGATATTGCTTTTCTGGATGGCCTTTTCGATGGGATGAACGGTGGCCGCATCCCACGGCTGGATGTGCAGGGCGCGAGGCTCCGGGGTGGTGATGCCCGCCAGCTCCCGAATGCGCATCTGGGATCCATAGACCTCCACCATGATGTTCTCGACCAGCGCCGGCGACGCCTTGCTGGTGCGCACGCCGGCAAACTCGGTGATGATGACCTGCTCGGTCTTCTGCATCTTGTCTTCGGCTTCCAATAAGATGTCGTCAAGTGGCATAGTGGCGGCACCCTAGCAGAGAGGCCCTGCCGGATGCAAGCAGGCTTCGGCGCGTTTCCCCGGAACCGCGTAAGATGCCCCGGGCGGTTTCTCACGGCCTTGTGAGCAGACTTGCTCGCGTCGTTTCCGCGGTTCCCCGCGCGTCCGCTGCGGGCTTCGCGCAGGGGTAACGCTGGCGAACCTGCGGCACGCTTCAAAGCGAATGAGCGCCATTGATTTCGCCGGGACGCCCCGCGGCCAGACCGGGGGGAGACAGTCATTCACGCATCGTTTCCAGCCAGGCGTCGTCGATGGCGATGGTTTCTCTCCGATTTTGACGTTCGAGGATGATTTCCCCGGTGATGGCCTTCACTCCGCAGCCTTTGCGGTCGCGGATCTTGAGGATTCGCCGGTCGCGGTCATCCTTCACCGTGACGTTCTTGAAGTGGAGGTTGCCAGCCGGGCGGCTGTCCGCTTCGAGGCCTTGCACGTAAAGCGGCGGGAAAAAGGAGTCCTTGCGGGCGCAGTCGCGAAAGATGGAGTCTTCCAACTCAATGCGCACCGCATTGTGAGGGTTGAACTGCACGGAGAGACCGGCCATCCCGTCGTCTTCCGCGAGGAACCCTGTGATCCGCAGACGGCCAGCCGGCGGGTCTTTCGGGGCGCTGCACAGGTGGATGGCATGCTGCCGGTTGCCGCGGGAGACACACCGGTCGAGGTGGATCGAGATGGGCCTGGAAGCGCTGTTCAAGAATTGCGGACAAATCTGGTAGCCGGTTCCCGCGTTCGATTCGGCAACGCACCGGCGCACCACACAGTTGACCAGGACATCGGCGGGATGGTTCGGTTCGAAATCAATGCCCGCCTTCGGAGCCGTGCCGTCGGTGTGGCGCAGCCGGCAGTCCTCGATCAGCAGGCCTTCGGCGCTGATGACGCTGATGCCCTGCCGGTGGTTGCCGTTGCAGTCCACCCGCCGGATTGTCACCTGCCGGCAGGGGACCTGCTTTGGAGCGGCGCCCAGGTAGATGCCGTCGCCTCCCGTCTGTTCGATAGCGAGGTCCTGGACCAGGACGTTTCGGCATCCGGAAAACACCAATCCGTGCCGCCATTCCGACTTTTCATAGGCGGCCGATTGGTAATCCCGCTTGCGCATGCGCAGGAGGGCCGGCTTGCCGGGGTCGCCCCGCACGATGACGTTCTCGCATTCGCGAAACGAGAGCAGGCAGTCGCCCTTGGCTCGAAAGGCGCCTTGCAGCGCCGCCAGTTCGCACCCCGCCTCGAACACGAGTTCCTGGCCGCTTGCTCCGGTCAACGGCCTGGTGACCCATGCCGAGGGTTGCCGGTCGAGGATCAGCCGCTTGGCTCCCGAATGGATGGCTTCCTGCAAGTGCGCCGTGGAATCCGCGGGGTCGAATCCCCACCACGACACGCGGGCTTCCTGTCGCTTGCCATTCAACACTTCCCGGACCAATTCCGGTTGGGCAAAACGCTTCGCCCCGGGCGATTCCGTCAACGTCTTCACCAGGAACGCGTCGAAGGACTGGCGGTCTTTCCAGCCGAGTTGGCAGCGCACTTCCCTGCCGTTTGGAGCAACGAGCGTGTGCCCCTCGTCGTTTACGGCGAGGTTGCGGGTCTGGACCAGGGCGTATTCCTCGGAATAGGCCAGGTAAACCGCTGCCGTGTCGTAGAGAATGCTGCTGGCGTCCTGAGGGTGATTGCGCCGGTGGGCCCAGAGATTGTAGTTCTCGATGACGATGCGGGCCAGTGGATGATCCGACGCCGCCACAGCCGCGTAGGACTCGCCCCGGAGCACCAGTTCCTCGGAAGCGTCCAGCGGCGAGGTGGTGATCGTCCAGGGCGCGGCGACCATCGCCTGCCAGGAGGCGGCATCGGCCCGGACATTCCAATCCGCCGGGGGCTTGCCGCGGTTCTCGAAGCCTTTGTAAATCCGGCCGCCGGTGCAGACGATGCGGGCCTTGGCCGCGATGCCCGGGTCCCGGCGAAGGGCCTCCTTGAGGTTGGGAACGGGACCGATGGCGATGAGGGTGACGATGCCTGACTGCGCGCGCACGGTGTCGATCAGCGCCGCGACGCCGTCGGCATGGACTTTGCCCGGATAGGCGCCCAGATCGAACTCGCCCACCCACCGCGCCTGGTTCAGGGGATCGCCCCGGGTTTTGATCCCCGTACCGATGGGGATGTCCGTGCGGCCGGCGCGCTGGAGGATTTTCGCCACCAGCCGGGTTCGCTCCGGGGTGTTGCCGTAGTCGGTGACGACCAGCTTGAGATCCAGTTGCGGCATGCCCAGCAGCATGGCCAGGGCCCAAGTGTCATCGATGTCGTCGCCGATGTCCGTATCCAAAATGACGGGCATGGGCGCTGCGCGCGTCTGTGTTTGGACGGCGAAAAAGTGGAGGCTGAAAACGGCGAGCAGGACCCACTGGAATGCCCAGCGCCTCCGGCCAGACCAGGCGCCTGCGCGGACGAACGGCCCAAAGCCCGCGTTAAATGAGCGCGCCCCCGGACGATCG
>JAKLEJ010000157.1 GCA_022711695.1 Verrucomicrobiota bacterium
CAGCCGTCCACTCAGCCCGCGCGCGGTCTCCTCGGTCCGCTTGCGTTCGGTGATATCGACGGACACGCCGAACATCCGCGTGGGAACCCGTTGGTGGGCGGCATGGATCCGCCCCCGAGCGGCAATCCAGCGCTGGGTCCCGTCCGGCAGCGCCACCCGGTATTCGCCGTTGTATTCCACCCGGTCTTTCAGCGCGCGCCCCACCGCGCTTTCCACCGCGGGCCGGTCTTGAGGATGGATATGATCCAGGACCTGCTCGTGGCGAATCACTGCATTGGGCGCAAACCCAAACATTCTGCGCCAGTTGGCGGAGGCCCAAATCTCGTTCCGGGAGATGTCCCACACCCAGACACCCAGGTCTGCGGCTGCCGCCGCCAGGCTGAGTCGTTCCTCGCTTTCGCGAAGGGCTCGTTCCGCGCGCCGCCGCTTCAGCAGGGTCCGCGCCAACACCACGATGAGGATGGCCTCGCCGGCGCAAAGCAGAACGCCGGCCACGATCCGCCACCGATGCGACTCCCACAAAGTCGGCTGTCGGAACCGTATGACGCTTCCCTGCGGAAGGCTCGCCTGAGGAATGCCCCAGCGCCTCAATTCCCGCCAGTCGAACTGGGGGACCCCAGGCCGTTGCGGCGGGATCCGGATGCGCGCGGGGCTTTCTCCCTCCAGAATCCGCACCGCCGCACTGGCGGCGTTCTGACTCAACTTCATAACTTCCATGAGCGGTCCTCCGACCACCCCCCGCCCCATCTGGCTGTCCTGCAATCCAAACAAAGGAGCGTTGGCGACCTCGCGCAAGCGGGCCAGCGCGCGATCCTCCAGATGCGGCACGCCTGCGGCATCCACCGCCAACAGCACGTAAAGAATCGCGGAGTTCGGAGGCAGCGCGCCGCACCGGTCCAGCATCGCCTCGAACGAGAGTTCGCTGAGCCAGGTGAAGCCCAAGCGGTTGGTGTAGTTCTGAAACTGCCGGCGCAGTTCGGCCTGCCAGAACAGCTCGATCGAGGAACGGCCGATCAACAGCACGAGATTGGTGGTCCGAGGCAACACTTGGAGAATTCCCTCCAAGACGCGCTCCGGTTCGTTGGCGACGGCCACCATCGCGTCGTTGGCGGTCAGGGTGGCGGGGTCCACGTGGCGTTGGTCGCTGCCGGAAATCAGCATGGGGGAAGACGGAAACAAGCCGGACCGATGGCGTTGCGCGAACCTGGCCGCGGGTCCCCCAACCGGCACGACGAGATCCGGCCGGCGGTCGGAATAGAGGCTGCGCAGATACCCCAGGAGCGCAGTTTCCGGCGCGCCCGGGGCGCCGCCAACGGATTCGATCGAGACCTCGAACACGGCGAGCGGCGAGCGAATTTGGCGGGCGAGTTCCGTGCGGAAGTTCCCCGAGAAGGTGTCGAAGGGCGCGAAGTCCCGGCCATACGAGTGAATGAGCAAAACCCGCTTGGGCTCAGCCGCAGCCGCCGCCAAAGCCAACAGGGCCAGCAGGAGCAGGCTGAGCCTGGCGCAGCGGCCGGACTTCAGGGTGTGGCGGTCCATGATGGCATGGTCTCGATCGTTGTGCCGGAATGAGGTGCGGTCATCCGGGACGCAGGCTAGCAGAGCCTCTCAACCGCAACAAGGCGCAAGAGCCCGGCTGAATCCGCGGCGAAAGTCCCCGCGGCCGAGCGGCGGCAGCCATGCGGATTAGAGAGGTTCATCTTCCACAGCGGCGGGTCTGAATTCGCTCCGGTGGCGGCGATGCGGCTTGCTCCCGGCCCGGGCGCCGTCATCCTCCGCGCGTGTTTCGCAGACACCTGACGTCGGACCTTGTGCTGGCAGCGGCGGCTTTCACAGCGCTGCTGCTGGCGGCGCTCTACGCCCTGGCCGTTTTGGGCGAATCCGATGCCGTCTGCGTCACCCCTTCCGCGGAGGCGCCGATTCTCCGCTGCGATCCGCCGTCTCCGCCCGTTCCGGGGCTGGAATGACCGCGCGGCTCGCCAGTCCCGCCTGGCAGCGCATCCGCGCCGTCGGCCCCGGCCGCCGGGAGGGAGGCGATCGAGAACACGGTCATTGCCAGGCCGGTCAGCAGCAGCCAGCCGGCGGCCGCCGGCGCCTTCCCGCTCTTGAGGAGCGTGGCGGCCCCCAGCGCCGCGACGGTCAGGTTCGGGCAAAGCAGCAGCCAGGCGCAACGGTCCCCACCCAGGCTCAGCCAGCGCCGGTGCAATGCCTGGCGCGCTCCCAGCAACAGGCCGGCCGCGCCGAAAGCTGTCAGCCCCGTCCACGAAAAGACGACCGGCCAATCCACTCGCAGCCCCAGCGAGACAAAGAAGATCGGAATGAGAAACCGCCGGCTGATGGGCGCAATAGTCTCCTCGAGGCCCTTGCCCTCGTGCTCGGCCCGGCTCATGAACAGGCCCAGGAAGAAGGCTGTCTTGGCGGCGGAAAGGCCCAGCCGGTCGCCCAGCGCGCAGACAGCCAGCACCAGCAGCACCAGGAGGTGGGTCCGCCAGTGGGTCGTCTGCTGGAGGATCCTTTGGAAGAGCCGCGTCAGGTGTGTCGCAAAGCGGGCCACCAACAGCACCACCGCCAGGGCGCCGGCCAGCCGCAATAGGCTCCACCAGGACAGCCCGGTCTCCAGCGCCGGAGCTTCGACGGCCAGCAGGGCGATGGCCAGCGCCTCCAGCACGACGAGAACGCGCAAGACCGCCTGGCGTTGCGCCTCGCCCAGGCCGGTATAGGTCTTCCACGCTGGATAAGCCATGCCCACGGAGACTCCGGTCAGAGATGCGGCAGCCAATAGGGACTCCACCCAGCCAAACCCCAACCGACCGGTCAAGAGCAGGACCAGGGGGTATTGCGCCAGCACCCATGGCAACGCGAAACGCAGCGCCGGGAGCAACTCGCGCGGGCGCGGCAGGTCGATCTCCAAACCCACCTGGAAGAGCAGCAGCAGAAATCCGACCGCCCCCGCCTCGTGGAGCATCGTTTTGACCTCGGCCCCCGCCACCGGCCCCAGCGCCAGGCCGAAGACGACGAACGCAGGGAACATCAAGGCCGGTCGGCCGAGTCGCCGGCAGATGTCCGGCACGGCCATGAACAGCAACAACAGGCCAATGAGGATTTCGATGTTGTTCATTCGGTCGGAAACGACCGCGCCGGCGCAACCGTCAGCCTGCCGGGGCCGGGGTTCCCCGCTCGTCCGCGCCGCCCAGCAACGCCGGCAGGATGACGCGGGTCGCGCGCTCGATGTCGGCCGGAAAGTCGATCTCGGTCCAAGGCAGGCCGGTTACGTCCACTGCCTCGAACCGCCCCGCCCGCACCAGCGCCCGGAGGATGTCGTCGTAAGATTCGGCGCGTCCGGGGCCGACGCCGCGCGCCCGGGTTTCCGCGATCAGCAGCGGCAGGTCGGCCGCGCCGATCTTGAAGAAGCCGACGGACTCTCCGACGCTGTCCGCTTGGCCCCGCCAGCCTTTGACAAAATCGAAGGGTTTGCCCCGGCGCATCGGCACGAGCACCGGGTCGTCGTCCGCCGTGGAATAGGCGCGATCCACCAGCAGGGCGGTGCGGGCCGGCGACTCGATCAAGCTCCGGAGCAGCCGCTCGTCGTAAAGCACGTCGCCGTCCATCAGCAGCACCGCGTCGGAGGCGGCCTGGAGCGTGGGCAGCGAGGCGTGCATGCTCAGCGCGCTGCCCTCGGCAAAGTCGGGGTTGAAGAGTTCCTCGATATCGAGGCCGTATCGGGCCTGCAGCCCGGGAAACGCCGCCTGAAGGTGTTCGCGCCGATGCCCGGTGACCACATGGAGCCTGGGCACGCCCAGGCGGGCGAGGAAGCGAACGTGGCGCTCCAAAAGGCTATGGCCGCCGAATTCCAGGAGGACTTTGGGGCGCTCCCGGGCGTGTTCTCCCAGGCGAATGGAGCGTCCGGCAACATAAAGAATGGCGTTCATGGAGGATTCTGCGCGGGGCCCTGCGCCGGCGGGGCCGATGCGGCCGATTCGGCCTGGGCCTTGATCTGACGCAGCGTGGCGTGGTCGGTGTAGAGCAGCAGCCAGCCGACGGCGGCGAAGACGATTTCCCGGGCGCGGCGCAGCAGCGCGTAAGCCAGGCTGAGCGTGTCTGGCAACCCGGCCAGGCGGCCGAGCATCACGATGCCCGATTCCTGGATGCCCAGCGACCCCGGAACCCACATGCCCAGGGCCTTAGCCACGCCCGTGAACGCCTCGACCGCCAGCGCCTGCGTCCAGGCAATGGGCATCCCGAGCAAATGGGAAACCAGGTAGATCTCCACCGTGTCCAGCATCCAGCCCCCAAAATAGAAAGCGGTCGAGGCGAAGAAACGGGACCGGTGGCCGCGATAGAACCCGGCGATCGCCTGGTCCACCTCGAGCAGCTTCTCGCGGCGGCGCGCCAGGAACCGGGAATCCAGGCGAAAAACCGCGGCCACCGTGAGCAGCGAGGCGAAGAGCCCGCGGCGCTGCATCCAGAACAGCCCTGCCAGGATGACTGTCCCGCTGGCCAGCACCAGCAGCATTCCCAGGCGCAGGCCGGGCTGGCTGCCCGCCAGGCGCAGAAAGGCCAGCGCGGCCAGGAGAATCAGCAGCAATTGCGCCGCCGACTGCGCGGTCTTGGACACCACAGCGGCGGACGCGCCGGTCCGGGCGGGCACGCCGCGTCGGGAGAGGAGGTAAACCTTGACCGTTTCTCCGCCCACGTAAGCGGAGGGCACCACGTTGTTGACGGACTCGCCGGCCCAACGGATGCGAAACAGCGCGGCCGCTGGAACCGCCAGCGCCGGGGGCAGGCAGAACCGCCAGCCGACGCAGTCCACGATGTACACGCAGAAATACGGGAGGAGCGCCACCGGGGCCAGCCAGCCGAGCTGGCTCAGCGCTCCGCCCACCGCCCGCAGATCGGCGCGCGACAGGTACCAGCCGAACAGCGCCAGTCCGGCCAGCAACGCCAGCAGCCTCCAGGCGCCCTTCATCACGCCAGCTTCCGCCTGGGGCGAAGCGCCGGCTGCAGCGCCAGCGCCGCCACCCAAAACACGTGGCTGCCTGCGGCACTAAGCCACAGAAACCACTCCAGGCGATCCAGACAGGCCAAGGCCAGCACCAGCACCGAAAAATCCCGGTTGGTGACCGAATCGATGAGCCTCCGGGTGAACCGGGTCCGGTCCTTCGGCGGCAGGCGCATCCCCCGCACGACCACCCCGAACGAAAGCAGCGCGCCCAGCACCGCCGCCAGGCCCAGCCAGGCGGCCACGGGCGATTGCCCTTGCCGGGCCAACCCCACGGCGATGCCGGCGAAGACCGACAGATGGACGATTTGGTCGCCCGCCAAGTCCAGCCATTTGCCCAGGGGAGTCTCTTTGAACAGCGCCCGGGCCAGGTCGCCATCCACGCAGTCCACTATGGCGGACAGTTGGAAGAGCAGCGCCGCCACCACCGCCGAGCTGTAGCTGCCCATGCCGAAGCACCCCGCCGCCGCCAGGCCAATGGCCACCGAGGCCAGCGACACGGCATTGGGGCTGATGGACGTGTGAATCAGAAGCCTGGACAACACCCGCCCGCAGGGACGGTTGAAGAACCGGTCCACGAAGCCATCCGCCGAGCTGGTGAGCGAGGCCCAGAAGGCCCGTGTCGCCGCCCGCGCCGAGGTGGCATCGGTTACCCTGAGAGCCAGGCCCTGCGCCGCCACCTCGGGCCGACCGTCCAAGGATGCCTGCCAGTTCGGCCCGGCCTGGGACACCACGCCGATGGGCAGCGGGTCTCCGGCGGCGGTCGTCAGGCGGCCGCCCCGCTCGATCAGCGCGCGCACATCCGCGGCTTGAACCAGCAGGCCGGTCCCGGTCACGAGCGCGGGCCCGCCTGCCGCGGGCGGCGTCGGGATTACGCGGACCTCGATTCCCAGGGCGGCGGCTCGTTCAAGCGCCGGAAGCGGCTCCCGCGCCACGATGGCGATCGGCCCCGCGCCGGCCCGATGCGCCGCCACCACCAGCCGATCCAGCAATGTGAGCGCGGCCACCCTCAATGCGCCCGTCTGGCCGTCAAGGAAGACCAGCGCCGGCAGCCGGGGCGGCTCGATGGAGGGTTGGGGTTTCAATGGCGCATGTTCGTTCCTGTCGGAATCGCGCTTACCCCTAGCAGCGGCGCGGCCTTATAACAAGTCCAAATCCGGCAGCGCATTCGGCCATGGCCGTTGCCCATTGGGTCGATGTTCTGGTTTGAACCGAGCTTCCGCGATGCGGATTTGCTGGAGGGCTGCGCTCCGTCGCAGCCGGCTGGCCACCGCCCCCTGCATGGCAAAGATGCGGATGGTAGGCGACGCTCCCGCGGAGCCGGGAATTGGCTTGCCGCAAGGAACTCAAAGATCACAAAGACCGAGAAGCAGAGGTTGAAGTAACGGAGACAAGCCGGTTCTCATTCGAGTTCGAATTGAGGAGCCCGCCTTGCCTCTTTGCGTTTCCTTGCGTTCCTTGCGGCCAATCTCGGGTCCAAGATTTTGGGCCGGCGGGGAGCAGGTGACGTTGGCGATGGTGTTCACCGATGTCGTTGGCTCGACGGCGTTGGGCGAGGAAATCCGGGATGAGGCGATGAAGGGGTTTCCGGGGAAGTTCAGGTTGTGGGCGGTGGCGTAGCCGTGGTGTCGAGGCCGATGTTCGGCAGCTCAGGTTGTTCCGACGGAGCACGGGAACGTCTTTGCATTTTCTTCTCCCGTTTCTTAGTCTCCTCGCGCGATGGATGCGGGATTCCAATACGACGTCTTCCTCAACCACAGCGCGAAGGACAAGCAGGCAGTGCCTGTGCCCAACGTGGCGCGCCCGCTGGCGGAGCGGTTGCCGATGGCCGTGCGCCGGCGCCTGCTGACTGTCCCTCCACTTTCAACCATCGTCGGCCCTGAAGTCACAGACAATTCCGCCCCGGCGAACATCAGATGAACTCCACGAGCGATATATCGTCCTTGATTGAGCCGGCACACGTCGAGCAGGCCGTTCTCTTGATTCGCGGGCATCGGGTGATGCTGGACCGCGATTTGGCCGCGCTCTACGGGGTTGAAACTAAGAACCTTAACAAGGCGGTCCAGCGCAATCTCGACCGTTTTCCAGCCGATTTCATGTTCCAACTTACTGCGGATGAGGCGAATGCTTCAAGGTTCCAATTTGGAACCTTGAAGCGCGGACAGAACATCAAGTATCTGCCTTATGCCTTCACCCAAGAAGGAGTCGCCATGCTGTCGAGCGTGCTGCGGAGCTCGCGCGCGGTGCAGGTCAACATCGCCATCATGCGCGTGTTCGTGCGTTTGCGGGAAACGCTGGCCCTACACAAGGAACTCGCCCACAAACTGGCCGAACTGGAGCGCAAAATCGAAGGCCACGACGCCAACATCCGCACGTTGTTCGATGCCATCCGCCAATTGATGAGGCCGCCGGCCAAACCCGGACGGGAAATCGGCTTCCACATCAAGGAATCCACCGTGCCCTACCGCGTGAAAACGAGATGACCATGCCTGGCGAATTTGAAGGAGAGGCGTCAGGAGAGGAGCTGAGGTGGCTGAGGTGTCAGATGAGGTGTCAAACCATAGCTTGGTTCATTTTGAACGGGCAATCTGTAGCATTGCCGTACACTGTAAAACATTATCATAAACAGCCTTGGGTCATGCAGACATCGTGCGGCGTGGCACTTTACGGGTGAGGTCGCCGAGGTCGTTTTCACCGGCTAATGGCTCGTGCGGAGGGGAGCGAGGATGCATTCCGGACAAGGGGCATTCGATCTGTGGCTCGCCGCGAGAAGCAAATCCAGGATTGCGCCGGCGCCGCGCCCTGCCGTTTAATCGCTGCCAGTGACCAAATCGGCACAGTTCAAGCAGATGCTGCA
>JAKLEJ010000158.1 GCA_022711695.1 Verrucomicrobiota bacterium
TGCCCTCGTCGCTGGTGTCGTCGTTGGAGGTGATCGCCACCAGCACGCGCGTGCGGTCGGCCAGGTATTGGGCGGCGGCCCGCAAATCCGCGATGCCTTGGGCCCCGGGAAAGCCGTTTTGCCAGGCCTCGTTGGCCACCTCCAGGTGCAGGACCTTGGACTCGCGCCCCGCGATGTTCGCCAGGATGCCATCCAGATGAATCTGCCGAGCCGTCCTGGACGGCATCACGGTTTGCGCGTCCGCGAAGATCGTGACCTCGGTGCGCAGCCCCTGTTCCGCCGCCAGGTCGAGCAGATCGCGGAACTGTTGCCAGTAATCCGGCCAGGCGGCAATGACCCGCCCGGCGCGATTCGTGAACGTGACCGGCGCAATTTCGAGCCCGTCCCAGCTCACCATGCTCAGAACGCGCACATAATTGAAGCCTTTGGCGGCAAAGAGCGCCAGGTTGCGCTTCAACCGGTTGCGGTCGAGCCTGGCATGACGCAGCGCTTGAAAGTAGGACACGCCCAGCCCGAGAAACGGCCCGCGGTCGTCGCAAAACGCCCGGCCTCTCAGCCGGACGAGGTTCGTCTGGCTCGTCAGGTCCCACACTCTGACGTTGCTGAACACGGCGCCCACCGGCGCTCCCGCCGCCGGATCGCGCCGCGGACTGGCGCCAATGCGGACGCTATGGCCGACCGGCTGCCATGCCCCCGGCGCCGAGGTCGTGAGCAGGAGCTTGCCATCGCGATAGAGCTTGAGCACCGAGTTGCCGGCGCCGTCAGGTCCCCACTCCTCCCGGAAGCGGTAGGTGTCGTCCTTGCCCGTGACCTGCCAGCCGCTGGCCAAAAGAACGCCGCCGGAGCGCGCCCCGGTGGTCGAGGCCTGCAACGGGTCGTCCAACACGAGGGCGCCGCGGGTCGCCGCCGCTCCCGCCAATAGGGCGAGGGCCGTCAGCACGCGCATGCTTTGGTTGTTCATGAGACGCAGTGTCGGGAATTTCGCACATCCCGCCCAACGATGTCCATCTTCAAACCGGCTCCGCTCCGCGCGGTCGGTCGCCGACGGGAGCCCGGCGGGGCAGTCGGAGACGGCCCGGTCGATCGAAGCCCGAGCCTGCCAGCCTCCTCACAGGAGCGAGGGTGGCTGCTCCACAAAGCGCTTGGCTTCCTCCACCTCGTAGGTGGCCTGGCATTTGGGACACCAAAGATAGTATTCGTGGTAGTATTCGCGCTTGGGTCGGCTGCGCGGGGTTTGCTTGAGGACTGGGGTTGAGCATTTCCAGCACGGTTGGCCTTCCTGCGTCAGCCGGGGCCGCTCGCCTTCGGGATTGGGTTCGTTTTCGTAGCCATCGTCCGCCGGGAGATTGGGCTGGCTCAAAGCGGCCATCGAAAGTCGATCGCACCGTTCGTTCTCCCGATTGCCGGCATGGCCCTTCACCCAGCGGAATTCGATTTGGTGCTTTTCGCACAGGACGTCGAGTCGCTTCCAGAGGTCAACATTTTCCGGCCTCTCCTTCTTCGTGCGCCACCAATCCCTCTTCTTCCAGGCCGCCAACCACCCTTCCATCAAGGCCTTCACCAGGTATTGCGAGTCGCTGTAGAGAGTGACGCGGCAGGGCTGCTTTAGCATTTCGAGTCCCTTGATGGCGGCAAAGATCTCCATTCGGTTGTTCGTGGTCCGCCGGAAGCCGCCGCTGGCCTCGGCGCGTTTCCTGGGATGCGCCAGCACCACGCCATAACCGCCCGGCCCGGGATTGGGTTTGCATCCGCCGTCGGTGTAGATCTCGACGTGTGGCCTCTCCAATTGGCTCTCGTTCATCCTCGCTCCTCGGGGCCCATCTGCGCCGCTGGCAGCCCATCCATTGGCGTCATGGGCAGGGGGTGCAGTGTGCATTGTTGACGATCCGTTCTTCATGGCTTCGTCAGCGTTCCCGCAGCTCCTTGATCCAGTTGCCCAACTCTTCGTTTCGCGGTTTGCCGCCGAAGCTCGCGTCGGGCGGGGCTGGGCTCATCCGCTCCAAGGACCGGCCGGCGGCCGCGGGGCTGGCGGTCGATGTCCTCGAGCACGCCTGTCGCCAGGTCGTCCGCCGCGAGGCCTTGCGGCAGGGGCGCCTTCAGATGCAGGTTCCCTCGGTCCGCGTCCGCAAAAAGACCGGCCAGGTTTGTAGCCAGGTTCATGCGCAGCTCCATGCGGCTGCCGGACTCGTTGCGCAGCGGGGCGCCGCTCAGGAGGTTGTTGGCCACGAGCAGTCCGTCGTTGTCGTGGACCAGCCGGATCAGCCGGCCCAGGCGATTCCCCGGATCGTGGACGGTGTTGTGGACGATCGCGCAGTCCCGCGTGTAATCGGCCACGACGCCGTTTTCCGGGGCCCGCGTGATGAAGTTGTTCCGCACAATGCAGCGCGTGGCGTGAACGGGGGTCTCCGCCAGCTTGTGCGAGTTGCCCAGCGCGATCCCCGTGTCGCAGTCGATGACGATGTTTCGCTCGATCACGCAGTCCTCGGTCTCGTGCCAGAGAAAGACCGCGCCGCGCGCGCCGCGCGTCCGGCCCTGGATGCCGACGAACACATTGTCGGAAATCGTCCAGCCCCGGGCGTACATCACATCGATGCCGCCGACGTAATTTCCGCCAAAGTTCTGAGGGGTGTCGGCTGGGTCGTCCTCGAACCGCTTGGGGCGATCGTTGTAGAAGAGGCAGTGCTGGATGCGACAGTCACTGGGGCTCAGGTCCCCGCGCCGGTCGGCCGGCACTTTCACGCCTTTGACGGCGCGCTGCCAGATGTTGTGCAGGACGCAATTGTGGAGTGTGACTCGCTGCACGTTCGAGTCGGAGTTGATCTTGATTCCGTTGTGACGGACGTTCTGGGCGGTCAGGTCGGCCAGGGTCACTCCCGAGCAGGCGTGCAGGGCGATCAGTTCGCCGTCCTGGCTGCGCGCGCCGTCCAGGATGACGCGGGCGCGGTCGCCGGACTCGCCGCGGAGCGTGACGCGATCGGTCCGCAGCCGCAGACAGCGGGGCATCCAGTAGTGGCCGTCCGCGAGAAGGACCGTTCCCCCTGGCTTGGCTCGCGCCACCGCGCCGAAGAGTTCCTCGACTGTGGCCGCGCGAAGGATCTCTCCCTGAGGGGCCGGCAGGCGCGGGGCCTTGGGGAACCAGTCTTGCATCGGCGTGGTTGGCGCGGGAGGAGGCGACTCTGCATGGGTGTGCAAAACCCCGGCGGCCATCGTCAAGCCGATCGCACAAAGAAGCGCGCGCATGGTTTTGCCCTTGGCACGGCCCGCGGGCCAGTGCGAGATCGAATCCGCGGTTTCAGGACTGCTCCGCGAACCGGGAGCGTTGGGAACGGGCATCACGGCAAACTGGGGATGGCCATCTCGATCGACTCGTCTTCCGGGGCCGCCCCGGCGTCGATCTCATACTCGCCCGGGCCGTCCAGGGCGATCTGCCTGGCCCGAGGCGCGCCGTTCTCGCGCCACCGATGAGTCACGACCACGGGCGTCTTGGCAGCCGGCCGGTCGTCCACGCAATGAGCGAAGATGCGAAACTGGTTCACGGCGGGCGCGCCGGTGTAGCGCACCCAGATCGCGCGGGCCGTCTCCTCGAGCCTGACTTCCCGGTCCACATTGTAGTGCCAATGACTCTGGTCCGGCGGGACATCGGCGCGATACAGGTCGCGAAAAGCGTGGGTGGGGCTGAGGGCATAGGCAAT
Source organism: Verrucomicrobiota bacterium (assembly GCA_022711695.1). GTDB lineage: Bacteria > Verrucomicrobiota > Verrucomicrobiia > Limisphaerales > JACRJZ01 > JACRJZ01. Next base: position 3,693 of record JAKLEJ010000158.1, read on the forward strand.
GGCGTTGCGGGTGTTGCGCGCGGAACCCACCTCGGCGGCAAAGCTGGCGCCGGCCGAGAACCATGCGATCCGGGCGCCGGGAGGCGCATCCACTCGGGCCACAAAGGCGTCCTGCACGCGGCGGGTGCGCCGGGCGGGGTCATAATCCTTGGGCGGTTCCGCCAGGGGTCGGAGAAACTCCTCCCGATTGGCCGCGCTCGGACAAACCGCCACCACCCGCGTCGGCAGCCCATAGTGGTCGCCGGTGGCCAGCCGCATCCGGTTCTTCCCCTGGCCGAGGGCGGGCAGCGAGGCTGGATGCGCCTGCACCCAGGTCGAGATTTCCAGCGAACGCGCCACGGCCTGCTCCGGCCGCCCCTCGAATTCGAGCTTGAGGAGAAAACCGTAGCGCCCGGCGACCAACGGAGTCAGATCGAAGCGGTCTCCCGCGCCTGCCAGCCGCTGCCAGGTCAGCCCATTGTCCAGTGAAAGCGCCAGGCTTACCCCCGCGGCGTCCAGGGTCACGACCGAGGCTTCCCGGTCGTCCGCGGCATTGTCGAGGTCGCCTACCCGCGGCACGATGACGTAGGGCGTGCGCACTTCGAAGATCGCGTGCCCGGCGCCCGGGGATTTCAACTTCAGGCCCGAAGCCCCGGGCGCAACGTTTTCCGAGTCGTACACGCCGTCGGCAAAGTCCGAGGATCGAGCAGTCAGGTTGGGTCGATAGACGAACCGGCCATTGCCGTGCGCATGAACGGTGAAGGAGTCGTGCTTGCTCTTGGGGCCGCGGGGCTCGCGCTCGATCAGGTTCCGCGGGAACGGCTTCGCTCCGTAGGAGGGATGATGGTTCCACCGGCCGCCCTGCGGTTTCCACCAGCGCGTGAAGCTTTCGCCCTGCCGCAGCACAAAACTCATCGTGTGCCCGCCGCTGGCCGCGCCATAACGATGCTCCGCGGGGACCTTCGCGTAGGCTCGCCGGACCTGATCGAGGTCATCGAGAGGAAAGAACAGCGGGCTGGTGGGCCCGCGCCAAAGGGAGGCGTCCGCCCTCGCTTCGGCCATTGAGGCGAGCGTGCCGTCCTCCTTCCGGAACACCGCTCGCACGTCCAGGTCGAAGTAGTGCCACCGGCCGTCGTAGAGCACTTCTGCCGCCACGTGGTTCCAGCCCGGAATGACGAGAGTGCGCGCCGGCCCTATGCCCATGCCCTCCAGGAGGCCGGCGGCCGCCGGCCCCAGCGTGCCGCAATGGCCGATCGGATAAACGTTGAGCATCTTCACCGGGTCGGTCACCGCGCCGTATTCCGGCAACTCCTCACGGCCTTCACGCGCGGGCACGCCGAGCGGATAAAGACCCGTGCGCCGGTCGGCCAGATACTTGAAGATCTCATAGACCTTGGCATCGCCGGACAGATCGCGCCAGCGATCGAACCGGGCGAAAGTCTGGAGACTGTAGGTGTCCGCGTTGTGAGGGGAAAGAAGCCTGGGCGAGCAAAGCGCGGCTTGGGCCGACTCCTCGACCCCCGAGAGCAGCGCCAGCCACAGGCACAGCTCGATGTGTGTCCTGAGTCTCATTGCATTTCTTCAGGGAGCCGCCGGAGGCTCTCGATTCTGTTCAGGGCGCCCGGGCGGGAGCGACCTCCGCCGGCGCCCACTCCATCCGGGTGATTTGAATCCCTTTCAGAGTCGGCAGGAGCGCGGCCATGAACCACTGGCCTTCGTGCTGGAAGACCTCCGGCGCAGCCACCGGCAGGGTGGCGACATAATGCTCGGCGTCGTTGTCGATGCCAAAGTCCAGCGGATTCCTCGAATGATACACCATGGTCTGCGCGTTCCTGCCATAGGCCTGCGTGCGGAACAGGTAGAATTGGCCGGGCTGCGGCTCGACAACGAACGGGCACTCGGCCGAGTAAGGCCCGTCCCCGGATCTGCCGCGGGCGGCGATGACACGCTCCCCGCTCCAGTGGAACAGGTCGTCCGAGGTGCGCGCATAGTCATGGCCTTTGTTGCCCGGGTGCGCCGTGTAGTAGAGATGCCACGTCTGGCCGATGCGGAGGACCATCGGATCGCGACCGTTGCGGCTGCGATCAACCGAACCGGCGAAATCGAGCTGGGGCCCGCCGGCGGCGTTGCGATGGCGCGTGAAGGTCTTGCCGTCGGCGCTGGTCGCCAGGCAGATATGGACCCAATCGCCGTAGAACATCCAGTATTTGCCCGCATGCCGGAGCACATAGGGCGCCTGGAGGCCGCCTCGCGTCTCGCCCAGGGATGGGTCCGCCTGCATCGCTATCCCTTTCGGGGTCCAGTTGCGATCGGTGAGCTTCGCGCCCTCCCAGCGGTGGAACAGCCGGGTGTTGCCCGGCTCTTTCGTGCCGCGGACACACGACCAGAGCTGCCAGGAGCCGTCGGCCGCCTGCCAGACGCCGAAGTCCACCGGCTGCTGCTTGGGCGTGGTCAGCGGGCCCAGATCAGGATCCCCCGCCACGGTCCACCACCCGCCGACCAGGCGGGGTTGGAGCGGGGCCGGGGCGGCGTGAAGGCCGCCTGCGAGCAGGGCCGCGATCGGGAGCATCACCCAGCGCAGTTTCATGACGTTCAGGACACCGGGTCGCATGGCCGGGACGTTACCCCCGCGCCCGGCAGGTGGAAACGGCAAAATGTGCTGTTTCGGGCAAACCCTGCGCCGACCGAGGGCCTTGAGTTCGGTGCCGCATGCGCGACATTCTTTCTTGGCGTGGCGCGGGGAGGTCCTTTTGCGGCTTGCAGTTCGGGCGGGGCGCTGCATAACTCAAGGGCATGCATGATTTTCGATATGTGAATGGCCGGCTGTTCTGCGAGGGGGTCGCGGTGGAGGCGCTGGCCCGGGAGCACGGCACGCCGCTCTACGTGTATTCGCACCGGACGCTGACTCGGCATTACCAAATGCTGGCGCGGGCGCTGGCCCCGATCGAGGACACGCTGATCTGCTACGCGGCCAAGGCGAACTCGAACCTGGCGGTGCTGGGGGCGTTTGCGGGGTTGGGCAGCGGGTTCGACATCGTGAGCGCCGGGGAACTGCGCCGGATCATGGCCGCGGGGGGCGACCCCCGCAAGTGCGTGTTCGCCGGAGTGGGTAAGACGGAGGAGGAAATCGAGTTTGCGCTGCGGCGGGGCATCTACTGCTTCAACGCGGAAAGCGAGCCGGAGCTGGCGCGGATCAACCGTGTGGCGGCGCGGCTGAGGAAGGTCGCCCCGGTGGCAGTGCGGGTGAATCCCAACATCGACGCCGGCACGCATCACAAGATCACGACGGGCACTTACGAGAACAAGTTCGGCATCGCCTTCGAAGAGATTCCGGGCGTGTATGCGCGCGCGGCCCGGCTGCCGAACCTCCGTTTGCGCGGCCTGCAGATGCACATCGGCTCGCAGCTCACCGAGGTGCGGCCGTTCGAGCTGGCGGTGCGCAAGGCGATCCCGCTGATCCTCGAGCTCAAGGCCCGGCACGGCATCGAGTTCTTCAGCGTGGGGGGCGGGATTGGGATCGTCTATCAGCCGGCGCTGGCCAGCGGGCCCGAGGGCTGGTGGCGCAGCGCGGCGGCGCGCCGGATCATCACGCCGGAGAGGTATGCGGCGCGGCTGGTCCCCCTGCTCCAGCCGCTGGGGCTGCGGATTCTGTTCGAGCCTGGCCGGTTCCTGGTGGGCAATGCGGGGGTGTTGGTGGTCCGGGTGGAATACGTGAAGCGCACCGGGACGAAGAACTTCGTGATCGTGGACGGCGCCATGAACGACTTGATCCGGCCGGCGTTCTACGATTCCTACCACGAGATTGCGCCACTGCGGCGCAAGTCCGGAGGATCGATCGCGTCCGACGTGGTGGGGCCGATCTGCGAATCGGGCGACTACTTTGCCAAGGACCGGCCGCTGCCGCGCGTTGGGGAAGGGGATTACCTGGCGCTGATGAGCGCGGGGGCCTACGGGTCGGTCATGGGCTCGAACTACAACACCCGACCGCTGGCGGCGGAGGTCATGGTGCGCGGGCGCCAGTCGGCCGTGGCGCGCGTTCGCCAACCGGCGGCCAGGATCTGGGAGGGCGAACGCCTGCCGCGCTGGGCGTAGGGCAGTTCCTGACCTGCAGCGCCCGGACCGG
>JAKLEJ010000159.1 GCA_022711695.1 Verrucomicrobiota bacterium
CCCGGTCAGCAGAAAATAGCCGACGGCTCCGACCGAATAGAGGTCGCTGCGCGCGTCGATCGCCAGGGGACGCTCCACGGCCTCCGGGGACATGTAGAGGGGAGTGCCCAGGGTGGCGTTGGCCGCAGTGAGCTCCAATTGCCCCTGGGTGTCGCGCGATTTCACCAGTCCGAAATCGAGCACTTTGACGAAGTCCGGCAGGCCGCCGCGGCGGGTCAGGAAGATGTTGGCGGGTTTGATGTCGCGATGCACCAGGCCGGTCTCGTGGGCCTCGGTCAGCGAGCCGCAGACCTGCGCAAGGATGAAGATGACCCGTCCCTCGGGCTGGGCGCCGTATTGCTTGACCAATTGGTCGAGCGTGAGTCCGTCGAGATACTCCATGGCATAGTAGAAGACCCCCTCGGGAGTCCGGCCGTAGTCGTAAAGAGCGATGGTGTTGGGGTGAGTCAACTGGCTGGTCAGTTGCACCTCGCGCTCGAAGCGGGCGGCGGCGGGATCGTCGGCGTTTTCCAGCTCGAGCAGTTTCACCGCCACGGGCCGCCGCATCAGGGCATGGCGCCCGCGATACACCGAGCCGAAGGCGCCCGACCCAATCTTGTCGCCCAGCGCGTATTGTCCAAGCTGTCTTGCTTTCAGAGCGGCTTGCCGGCCTGCCGCCTGGAGCCGGTCGGCCGCGCGCATCAGCACGAAGATCAGAGCGGAACCCGCCAGCAGGAGCGCGAAGAGGAACCAAAACGTCAGCCGCAGGGTCCACAGCGGACCAAAGGCCTCGCGGGCGCTCAGTTCCGTGACCAGGCCCAGATCGAAGCCGGGCAGCCAGGTCCAGGCCCCCACCACCGTGGCGCCCAGGTAATTGCGGTAACCGACGGCGTCCGAACCGCTACGCCCTGCCAGGGCCTCGGTCACCGCCCGGGTCATGGGCAATTCGGCCCGGCGGCGCGGGGACACGCGGCCGCGGCTCAGATCCGTCAGTGGATCGCGCAACTCCAGAGTCAGAAGCGAGAGGGAGTCCGGAGCGTCCGGAATCAAACCAAGGCGTTTGAGGGAGTCGTCGAAGCGGCTTTGCGACACAATCAATCCGTTTCGGCCAAAGGCGTAGGTTTCGCCGGTGCGGCCGGCGCGCGCGGTGGCCAGGATGCGGGTGAAGTCCTTTTCCGGGGCGATGCGCAAACCCAGCACGGCAATGACCATCCCTCCGGTCGAGCGGATGGGAGCGGCCGCGAACATGGTGGGCACGCCGGCGCGCAGGTTGCCGTGGGCATCGGGCAAGAGGCCCACACTGGGAAACGGCGGAGTGACCAGGCTGCGGCCGGCCAGGCAGGGTTTCAAGGACTCGGCATAGCCGGGAGGAGATTGCATGCCCATGATCGGGTCCCGCGCCGAGGCGAGAACTCGGGCCAGCGGGTCGAGCACGACAAACCCGCTGAAGCCCCGGCGGTCGAGCCAGGGATTCAAGCGCGCGCGCAGCGCGGCAAGCTGGGGAGCGTTCAGCAGGGCGGCCTGGGAGTAGCCGGCGCGCTCCCCGGCGGCGATCAAGGCGGCCGCCGATTCAGCTACCCCGGCGTCCTCGGCCAGCAATTCCGCTTCTGATTGCACGCCGGCAGCCCAGGATTGGAGCGCTTCGGTGTTCGCGCGCAGAATGGTCTGCAGATGAGCGGCAATCTGGAGACGGCTGGCGCCCTCCATCCGCAGGCGCAACCAGAAGCCGACAAACGCCAGCAGCACCGCGGCGATCAACGGCCACACCCAGACCTGGGCGCGAAAGAAGCTGCCGGCGCCCCAAAGGGCCGCGGTGGCCCCGCTGGAGTGCGGGTCTGGACGGGCCGGCGGTTTCATCGTCTCGGGGCGGCCAGAGCCGGCGGGTTCACCCCACTTTCATGAACTCGATCCGGTGGTTGGCCTCGGGATTGCGTTCGGAGGGACCCGCCGCCAGCATGGCAATGCGCCCCTCGATTCCATTTTCACGCAGCCAGCGGCGCGCCCAGCCTTTCCAGTCCTCGGGCTCGGCGGCTTCGAGGGGATGCACTCCATAGGAAAACGCAAGCCCCTGGCAGGCCGCGCGGTCGGGGCTGAGCGCCACGATCCAGACCGCCGGGTTGAAGCGCGAGAGCAGCCGGGCCGAAGCGCCGCTGCGAGTCGGCACAAACAAGGCGGCGCAAGGCACGGTTTCCAGAGCATGCTCGACGACCCTGGCGGCGGCCTCGGTGGCCGGCGGCAGGAGGCTCGGCCGGTCCAAGGCCCACACATCCTGCCGGAGGGCCCGGGGCCGGCGGGCTTCGGTGGCCGCCGCGATGCTCGCCAGCATGGCCACCGCTTCCTCCGGGTACTTCCCCATGGCGGACTCAGCCGAAAGCATGAGGCAATCGGTGCCATCAAGTATGGCGTTAGCCACATCCGTGGCTTCGGCGCGGGTCGGCAGCCGGCTGGACACCATGGACTCGAGCATCTGGGTGGCGGTAATGACGGGCTTGCCGGCCAGGCTGGCCCGAGCGATGAGTTCTTTTTGGGTGACGGCGATCTGTTGAATGGGCACTTCCACCCCCAGGTCACCCCGGGCCACCATGATCCCATCGACGGCCGCGAGAATCTCGTCGAAATGCTCCAAGGCCCCGGCGCGCTCGATCTTGGCGATCACGAAGGGCTGCTTGCCCAGGGCGGCGGCGGCGGCGCGCACACGCTCGATGTCGGCCGCGGTTTCCACAAACGACTGGCTCACCGCATCCACACCGTGGCCCAGGGCGAACTCGAGGCAGGCGCGGTCGTGCGGCGTGAACGCGCTGAGCCCGAGATCGATGCCCGGCAGGTTGAGGCCCTTCTTGGAACGGAGTTCGCCGCCGACGGCCACCTTGCAGACGACGTCGGGACCGGCGACGCGCTCGACCAGGAGCTGCACGAGTCCGTCGTTGAGGTAGAGCCGGTCGCCCGCCTTTACCACTTCGGGCAGCCGCTCGAAGCTCATCGAGGCGCGGCAGGCGTCCCCGACAATGTCGTCGCGAGTCAGGGTGAAGGAGTCGCCCGCGCGCAACTCGATGGGCTCGGGGTCGATCTTCCCCAGGCGCATCTTGGGGCCGGGCAGGTCGGCCATGATGGCGACGCGGCGGCCGGTGGCGCGCTCGGCGGCGCGAATGCGGTCGATGCGCTGGGCGTGGCCGGAGAAGTCGCCATGGGAGAAGTTGAGCCGGGCGACGTTCAGCCCGGCCCGAATGAGGCGCTCGAGCATTTCCGGCGATTCCGAGGCCGGTCCAATGGTGGCAACGATCTTGGTTTTGTTGGCAGGGAGGCTCATGGGGGTGGGGTTATTCGGCGAGCAGGGCCCGCCGGGCGGCGGCCAGTTCTTTCCGCTGGGCCTCGGCCAATTCCGGATAAGCCAGCTTCAGCGAGGCCAGCGTGTCGATCACCGCGGCGGCGACCGCCACGCGGGTGAACCATTTGTTGTCGGCGGGCACCACATACCAGGGCGCATGAGGCGCGGCCGTGTGGCGGATCATGTCTTCGTAGGCTTCGCGATACTCGCGCCAGAAGCCGCGTTCCTTCAGGTCGGCGGACGAGAACTTCCAGTTCTTCTCCGGGTTCTCGAGCCGCTCGAGGAATCGCCGCTTCTGTTCCTTCTTCGAGACGTGGAGAAAGAACTTGCAGATGGCCACGCCGTTGCCGGCCAGGTATCGCTCGAAATTGCGGATGTCGCGGAAGCGTTGCTTCCAGATTTTGCGCGTGACCAATTGAGGCGGCAGCTTCTGGCGTTCGAGCAGTTCGGGATGCACCCGGACCACGAGCGTCTCCTCGTAATAGCTGCGGTTGAAGATGCCGATGCGCCCGCGCTCGGGGAGGCACCTCATGCAGCGCCACAGGTAGTCGTGATCCAGGTCCTCGCTGGTCGGCGCCTTGAAGGAATACACCTGGCAACCCTGCGGATTGACGCCGGACATGACGTGCTTGATGGCGCCGTCCTTGCCCGCGGCGTCCATCGCCTGGAAGATGAGGAGCACGGCCCACTTGTCCTGGGCATAGAGCCGATCCTGCAGTTCCGCCAGCGTCTCGATGCCCGCCGCCAGCGCTTCTTTGGCGCGCTCCTTGTCCTCGGACTTCAACCCGAGGGTGTCCTCCGGATCGTAGGCATCGAGCCTGAACTTGTCGCCGCGGACGACGCGGAAAGGGGCCGCAAACTTGCGAGCCTTCCGAAGGATTTCTTTGGTCTTCATAAACGTTCCGTGTCCATTTTGGGAGCCGCCGGCTGCACGGGCTGAGCGCCGGCAAACAGGCTGCAAAGAACAGGCCGAAAATGCCTTTCGGATCGACCACCCGATCTAACACGCTGGAGACTTTTGCCGCCAGCAATCAAAGCCGGTCTCAGAGCAAAGTCAAGAACCCGAATCTCTTCCGAACCTGCCTCAGACGCCATCGGGACCAAGAGGCCCACCGCCGCGAAACATGGCGGGAAGCGCGGGCTATCGCGGGGCGAGCACCGACGCCGCCAAAGGGGCGCGGCGATCCCCGAGCCGGATAACCCCGCCTGCGGAAGACCGGTTGAGCAAAAGCTCCGCGCCGGCCGCCTGCACTCGCACGGTGTCGGGCTCGAGTCGGACGGTTGCGGGAGGCACGGAAGAGGTCCCGGAATCCGCCGCCGTCAGCACATGCAGGAACAGGTCGGCGCTGACGGGCTGCGCCGGCGAGATCTCGATACGGCACTCCGGAGCGGCGCCGGTGTTGCGAGCGGGCGGGTAATGCTGCCCGCCATAACGATAGAGATCCTCGCCGGTGACGAGCGTGGCGCGCCGCTCCGAGGGCAAGAGGCTCTGAATGAACAGGCGGCCCTGGCCGTGGCTCATGACCCATTGCTCGCCGCGCGGCTCGGGCGGCTTCATGGCTTGGAGCAGCCAAGTCTTCTTGAACTCGGGGCGGGTCGAGACGACTTGGTCAAAAACGACAAAAGTGTCCGGCCGCAGGAACACGATCTGCCGGCGGAAGCTTCTGAGTTTGGCGGGCGAGTAGGCGCGAGTTAGATCGGCAGCGAGGTAGAGATAGTCCCCCGGGTCCTCGAAGGCCAGGAGGTCGGCGGTGTCATAGAGGGCCCGGTTCTTGCGCCAGTCCTCCGGGTCGGCCGCCGCGCCGTTGTGGTGCGGCCAGGCATGATGCTGGCCGCCGTCGTTGCCGGTGACCTTGCCCGCCCGGATGCCGGGCCACGTCTCGCCGGGATCGCGCACCAGCAGGGTGCTGTGCGCGATCGTCCGCAGGTGATAGTTCACGTCATGCGGCGTCCCGAACTCGTCGTAGTGTCCGCCGTCGCCCGCCAGCTCCTCGCGCTTGTAGATGAGGAAGTGCCCGGCATCGAGGTGCTGATGGGCGGTAAAGCGGTCGCTGCTCTTGAAGAAGAAATACGTGGCGTCTTCGTTCCACGAGCTGCGCGCATGGATGTGGCCCGGTCCCGCGCTCAGGTGGGACAGACGAAATCGGTCCAGATCGCCCTTCACCACCGACGGATCGCGCCAGAGGAAGTCCATCCACGCGTTGAGCCCCACGCTGGAGCGCGGGGTGGTTTCGTTGAAGGCATGCACGGCCTGATGCGCCGGATCGGCGCGGTGGTAGTTCACCAGGATGCGCCGCGCCGAGAGCGCCTTGTCGCGGTCGCCGCCAAAGAGCCGTCCGCCGCCATCGCCCATGGGGACGGGCCGCCGGGAGCCGTATTCGCGCAGGCCGGGATAGGTCTCGAACATGGAGGCGACGGCGCGCTGGCCGTAAAGACGGGGCGCCAAGGCGTAATAGTCCACTCCTTCGCAGCGCCGCGCCGCCTCGCAAAATACCAGCCATTCATAAAGCCAGTAATGCACGTAATAGCCTTCCGCCCAGCCCCCGCCCTCCCCTGCCAGTTCCAGCGCGGGCGCGGCGCGCTGGCGATAATCGTCCTCCAGCGCGCGGAGAATCCCCGCCGCCTGCGGATTCTCGTGGTAGCAGGCGTAGCCCCCAAGGCCGACGCCCCAGTTTTTGTAGCCATACCAGCCGTTATGAAAGACATGCGTCTCCGAGCCCCGGTTCGCCTCGACGGTGCGGTTGAAATACGAGTGGAACCGGTCCCGCTCGGCCGCGGACCAATGGTCAAAACAGAGGTCATAGACGAGGGCGCACAGGGCCAGATCGTAGCCGAAGGTGACGTGGCCCTTCCGGATCGGGCCGTCCACGAGCTTGAGCGCGCGTTCGCAGGCGCGGCGGCCCAGGTCCGCGTCCTTTTCGATGGCCGACACCAGGGCCATGGAAAGGGTCACCGCCGGATCGGCGCCGGTCTCGCGGCGCGCCACATTGGTCATGCGCGCGTACTCGGCGGTCCGTTCCCGCGCCAAGGCCTGCAATTCCGCCCGCGAGCCCAGAAGGCGCGGGTGCTCGCGCGGGACCGGGTGGCGGGCAGGCTCTGAAGCGGCCGCCTGGAGAAGAGCGGCTCCGAGAACAATGAGCGTAAGGTTGTTCATGATTCAAGCGCCCCGGCTGCGCCATGCGGCGATGACGGTGTCGCAGACCTGCTCGACCTGCGGGCTGAGATTCTGGAACTCGGGATGAGCGCGCAGCCAGGCCACCGATTCCCGGATGCCGACGCGGAACGGCGTCCGGCACTTGAAGTCCGGCACGAAGCGCTTGATCTTGGAATTGTCGAACACGGCCGGCTGGGCCTTGTCGCCTTTGAGGGGGCCACTCATCTGCGGCGCAATCTGGCAGATGAAGTCGGTGGGCACTTCGACGATATCCGGCGCGGGCACGCCGAGGGCGGAGGCGATCTCGGCATAGATTTGCCTCCAGGTAAGCGCCTCGTCGCTGGTGATGTGGAAGGCTTCCCCCAGGGTGGAGGGCTGGCCCACCAGACCCGCCAGGCCGACGGCAAAGTCGCTGGCGGCGGTCAGGGTCCAGGGATTTTCGCCGCGGTCCGGCACATAGACCGGCCGGCCCTGCTCCAGGCGCGCCGCAAAACTGTAGCTGGAACTCGAGATGGGATTGGGGACCCAGCGTTTCGAGTAGGTGTGGGAGGGCCGGACGATCGTGACCGGAAAACCATGGCCCTCCCACTGCCGCAGGAGCCACTGTTCGCACTCGAGCTTCTTCTGCGCGTAGGGCCAGAAGGCATTGCCCAGGGGCGCGTCCTCGCGGATGGGCAGGCTCGCGGGCGGTTTGGCATAGACGGTGGCCGAACTGATAAAAAGGTACTGACGCACCGCGTCCCGAAACAGGTCGTGATCGATCCGAACGTCGCTGACTTCGTATCCGAGGAAGTCGATTACCACCTCGGGCCGCAAGCCTTGCAGAGCGGCGCGCATGGCCTCGGGATCCTTGCGGTCGGCCTGGACGAACCGATAGCCGGCGGGAACCGCGCTTCGCCCCCGGCCCAGGACCAGGATTTCGTGGCCGCGCTGGCAGAGCGCCGCGGCGCAATCCGCCGACAGGTTTCCCGTGCCGCCGATGAACAGGATCTTCATGCGCGGGCCATTGTTTCGCAGGGGCCGCCCCCGCTTCAATCCTGGATTTGCTCTTCTTCCCGCTTCAGATTCCAACTCTCCTTGCCAACCGCTGGCGTCGCTCCCAAATGGTGAGATCGTGGGGAAACGAGCCGTGCGGGGCCCTACGGTGAATATCGTGGCGAATAAGCCGCCGATACCGTGTCGGTAGTGTGTCCGCAACTTCTTCTTGCCATTTCCCCACCGCTGGGACATTTTAGACAAAAGATGTCTAAAGCGCATTATGGCGAGAAGGCTCCCCGGCCCGTCCGGCTCGGGGACTGGTTGCGCGAGCTTC
>JAKLEJ010000016.1 GCA_022711695.1 Verrucomicrobiota bacterium
GGGCGGACCGCCGGGGTGGTGCTGCTGGAGGCGGAGCGCAGCGACGAAGAGGGCTCGCGGCGGCCCCGCCTGGGCGCACAGGCCCTCATCCAGGTGACGGATTTGGGATTGGTATGGAAACGCTCGCCGCACGGGTTGGACGTCTTTGTATTCTCGCTGGACAGCGGAGCGGGAGTCGCGGGCGCGCAGGTCTCGCTGGTGTCGGAGGAAAACGAGCCGGTCGCGCAAGCGGCCACCGACGCGCAGGGGTTGGCCCGGCTGGGGACGTCGGAGGGGGCCTGGGTGGTGGCGCGCAAAGGCGAGGATCAGCACGCGGTTCGGAAAGAAGCCGACACCCTCTGGCCTCACGGATTTGGGCTGCCGATGGCCTGGGGCGAGGAGGATCGCTCGACACGCAGGGTGTTCCTCTTTAGCGACCGCGAAGTCTATCGCCCCGGCGAGACCGTCCACCTCAAGGCGATCGCCCGGGAGTGGGGCGAAGGCGGCCTCCGGATTTCCGCCGGCCTGGAAGGCACGCTCAAATGCCGCGACGGCCGGGGCAGAACCTTCTTCGAAACCAACGTGACCCTTTCGGCCAGCGGCGCCTGGCAGGAGTCCATCCTGCTGCCGCAGGGCGTGCGCGGGCACTACCTGGCCTGTCTGAACCTGGCCAGCAACGACTACCCCCTGGGCTTCCTGGTGCAGGATTACCAGCCGGCCCCGTTCGAGGTGGAGCTCAAACCCAAGCCGGCCTTCGCCGCCGGCGAAACGCCCGCCGCGCCCCTCTCGGCGCGGTATTTCTTCGGCAAGCCCCTCTCGCGGGCGCGCGTGCAATGGTCGCTGCGCGCCGGGCCGCTGGAGCTGAGCCCGGAAGGCTTCGATGGCTTTGCCTTCTCGCAGGCCTACGTCGAGGGCCTGGGGCGCCACAGGGCCGAGTGGTCCACGCTCCAGGGGGAAGCCACCCTCACCGACAAGACCCCCCTCGTCCTCCAGCCGGAGATTTCCGCCGACCCCGAAGCGCCGGGTCCGCAAACGGTGGAACTGCTGGCCGAGGTCACCGATCTGAACCAGGCGACGGTCAGCAAGAGCGCCCAGTTCGTGTGTCATTCCTCGGCCTTTTACCTGGGGCTGCGCGCGGTGGGCGACGTTGTGCTGGCCGGCCAACCGCTGGCGGTGGAAGCGGCGGCGGCGGGCGCGGACGGCAAGCCCTGGCCCAAGCCCATCGCGGCGCGGCTGTCTCTGAGCCGTGTCCAGTGGCAAAGCGTGCGGGTGGAAGTGGCGGGGCGCTACCGGGCCTATCGCACCGAAGCGCTGGTCACGAACCTCCTGGATCGGGAGATCGTGATCCAGCCGGGCCGCCTCCAACGCAAGGGCGAGGGTGAGTTCTCGCTCGAGGGCTTTCGACTGGAGGGCCTCCTGGCCTCGGAAGCGGGGGCCTACCTGGTGGAGTTGCGAGCCTCCGACGAGAACGGCCACCGCACCGCCGCCTCGCTGCTCCTGCACGCGGCCGAAAAGGGGCAGACGGGATGGGATTACCAGAGTGAAACCCGGATGGAATTGCTGCCGGACCGCAAGGAGTATCAAGCGGGCCAGACCGCGATGATCCTGGCCAAAGCCCCCTTTGCGGGACGGGCGCTGGTCACGGTGGAGCGCGAGCGGGTGTTGCGCAGTTTCGTGACCAACCTGGTCGGAAACGCGCCCGTCCTGCAAGTGCCGCTCCAGGCGGGCGACGCGCCCAATATCTTCGTTTCCGTGATCGCCCTGCGGGGCGCGGCCGACAGTCCCAGGCAACACAAGTCCCCCGAGTACCGCGCGGGCTATTGCAGCCTGAAGGTCGAGGACCCGGAGGCGCGTCTCAGCCTGCGGCTGGAGCCCTCCGCCACGCAATGCCTGCCCGGGGCGGAGATGCGGATTGCGGCGGCGGCGACGCTGGCCGGAGGCGCTCCCGCGGCGGACGCCGAGATCACGCTCTGGGCGGTGGACGAAGGCGTCCTGAGCCTGACGGGGTTTGCCACCCCCGATCCGCTGCCGGTGTTCTACGAAGCCCTGCGCCTGGCGGTCTTCACCAGCGTCTCCCTGCCTTCCCTGCTTTCGGAGGCGCCCGAGGATCGCCATTTCTTCAACAAGGGCTACCGGATTGGCGGCGGGGGGGCCGAGCGCATCCGGACCCGGTTTCTGCCCTGCGCCTTCTGGCGGGCCACGCTCCGGACCGGCCCGGACGGACGGGTGGAAACCGCCTTCACGGCGCCGGACAGCGTCACGTCCTACCGGGTCATGGCCGTGGCCCACCGGGGGGCGCGCCAGTTCGGAAGCGGCCAGGCCCGGTTCACGGTCAGCAAACCGTTCCTGATCGAGCCGGCCCTGCCCCGCATCGCCAACGTCACCGACCGCTTGCAGGCGCGCGCGGTCGTTCATAACCAGGGCGACCACCCGGCCCGGGTTCAAGTGAAGCTGGAGTTGGACGACAAGGCCCGCTCGACCAACGGCGTGCTGACCCAAACCCTGGCGCTGGCGGCCCGCGGTTCGGCGGCCGTGGATTTCCCGATCGAATGCGTGGAGGCCGGCGCGGCGAAATGGATTTGGCGCGCGCGCGCCGAGGCGCCGGAGCCGTTCACCGACGCGGTGCAGAGCACCCTCGAGGTGGGGCGCATCGAGCCCTTGTTGCGCGAGGTCTATTCCACCCGCACCCGGGCGGCGCAGACCAATCTCCTGGCCGGCGCCAACCCCCAACTGCTGGAAGGACACGGCACGGTCGCCGTCGTGCTCGCCACCACCCGTCTGAGCGAATTGGGAGAGGGCGTGGCCCATCTGCTGCATTACCCCTATGGCTGCGCCGAGCAAACCGCCTCCAGCCTGCTGCCCTGGGTGGTGCTGAGGGACTCGCCGGCCGGCCGGTTTCTGAACCGCCCGCCCGCGGAAATCGACCGGGCCATCCGCTCGGGCGTCGAGCGCCTGGTGAACATGCAAACCGCCTCAGGCGGCCTGGGCTACTGGCCGGGAGACCGCGAGCCGGTGCTGTGGGCCAGCGCCTACGGCGGCCTGGCGCTGGCCCTGGCCGCCCGCCAGCCCTCGTTCTCCGCCCGCGAGGAATTGGCGAAGCTGGCGGCGTATCTCTCGCGCGAGCTCCGGGGCGCGGCGACCAATTCGCCGGCGCCGCACGAGCATTGCCTGGCCCTCTGCGCCCTGGCCTTTGCCGGCCGAGCCGAGGCCGCCTACCACGAGCTCCTGTTTCAGAAGCGCGCCCTGCTCTCGAGCGAAGACCGGGCCCTGCTGGCCCTGGCCATCCTCGAGGCCGGAGGGCCCTCGACGATGGTCCGGGAACTCCTCGAGTCCAGCCCCGCCGTGGCGGCGTGGTCGGACACCTGGTTCGGCGGGCCGGAACGCGAACTGGCGGCGCGTTTGCTCGTCTGGAGCCGCTATCAGCCTTCCGCGGCGATGGTGGACCGGTTGGTGGCCGAACTGCTGGCCAGCCGCCGCGACGGCCACTGGACGACCACCCAGGGAAACGCCTGGGCGCTGCTCGCTCTCTCGGAATACGCGGCGCGCGCGGAGGGAAAGCCCCTGCCCGCCCAAGGCCGACTGGAACGCGGCGGCCGGTCCATCCCCTTCGAGTTGACCGACCAGGCGCCGGTCTTCACCTGTAGTTTCCCGATCGATCCCGCCAGCGCAGCCCAACCGCTCACCCTGGTGAACCTCTCGAATGCCACGCTGTGCGCCTCGGTCTCCGTGGAATCCCGATCCCGGGTCGCCTTCCAACCCCGGCAGGACCGGGCCTACAGCCTGCAGCGGGACTATGCGCGGCTGGATGACGAGAACCGCCCGCTGGACGCCGCCGGCGCGCGCGTCGGCGACCGCATCCTGGTCACCCTGCGCCTGACTGTCCGTCAGCCGGCGCATTACCTGGCCATCGACGATCCCCTGCCCTCGGTGCTGGAGGCGCTTAACCCGGAGTTCCGGACGCAGGCCGCCCGCGGTCCGGGTCAAACGACCGCCGACAGCCCCGGCACGCGATGGCGGGGCGATTTCCATGAGCTGCGCGCCGACCGGGCTCTCTTCTTCGGCAACCACGTCGCCCCGGGCGATTACTCGATCCGCTATCTCGCCCGCGTGCGCGCCGCCGGACAAGCCACCGCGCCGGCCGCCAAAGTCGAGGAGATGTACCACCCGGAACGATTCGGCCTGGCCGCGCCGCAAGCGCTCTCGACCCGTCCGCTGGAATGAACGCCAGAGCCGCCATGTCGAGGGTAGCCCGCCCCATCCGTCTCGGGATCGTTCTCCTGCTGGGCGCCGGCGGGCTCGCCTTCGCGGCGTGGCTGGCGCTGCATCTTGTCCCCCTGCCAGCGGCGCTCTCCGAGCCGCCCCGAACCTCTCCGGACATCCTGGATCGACACGGCCGCCGCCTGCGGCAGGCTCGCGAGGACGCTTCGTCCTTCGCCCGACCGGTGGATTTCTCCGCGATTCCGCCGGCGCTGACCGCCGCGACGATCGCCGCCGAAGACCGGCGCTTTTGGGGCCACGCCGGAGTGGACCCGGCGGCGGCGCTTCGGGCCTCCTGGGACCTGATCCGCTGCCGCCGCGTCGTTTCCGGCGCCTCGACCATCACCATGCAGTTGATCAAGCAGACCCGGCCGGGGCCGCGCACCTTCTCCGCCAAGCTCAAGGAGTCGGTCCTGGCCCTGCGGCTCGAACAGGTCTGGGACAAGCAGCGCATCCTCGCCGAGTATCTCAACCGCATCGACTACGGGCGGTTGAACCTGGGGTGCGCCCAGGCGGCCGATTTCTATTTTGCCAAACCGCTGGCGGAGTTGAGCGCGGCCGAGTGCGCGCTGCTGGCCGGCCTGCCCCAGGCCCCCTCGCGGCTCGACCCCCACCGGCATGCCGACCGGGCGCGCCGCCGCCAATTGTGGATTCTCGATCAGATGCGCCGCGAGGGTTTTCTCACGTCGGCGGAATGGGAGCGGGCGCGAAGCGAACCCCTGCGGCTGGCCCCGGCGCAGCGGGCCTTCGAGGCGCCCCACTTCGTGGACCTGCTGCTGCAAACGCTGCCGCAGAAGACGACCGGCCCGCTTCGCTCGAGCCTCGATCTGCCGCTCAACCGTGTCGTCGAGCAGGCCCTGCGGGACCAGCTTGCCCACTTGCGCGACCGCAGGGTCCGGAGTGGCGCGGCGGTGGTGCTGGATAATCCCAGCGGCCAGGTTCTGGCCCTGGTGGGATCGGGCGATTTCTTTTCGCGGGACGGCGGCCAGGTGAACGCCGCCTTGTCTCCGCGTTCGGCCGGCTCCACCTTCAAACCGTTCACCTACCTGCTGGCCTTCGAGCAGGGCGCCAGCCCGGCCACCCTCGGCGCCGACGTGCCCACGGAGTATGCCACCGCCACCGGCCTGTTCGCGCCGCTCAATTACGACCGCCGCTTCCGCGGACCGGTCCGCTACCGGGAGGCGCTGGCCAATTCGCTGAACGTTCCCGCGGTGCGGGCGCTGGCGTCTGTGGGCGGGCCGGAACCGCTCCTCCGGCGTCTGCGCGCCCTGGGGCTCACCACCCTGACCAACACGGCCGAGCATTACGGCCTGGGCCTGACCCTCGGGAATGCCGAGGCCAGGCTGCTGGAGTTGGCCAACGCCTACGCCACCCTGGCCCGCCTGGGCGCTCACCGTCCGGTCAGCCTCCTTCTGAACCGGACGCCAGCCTCCCCGTTCGTCCAGGTCGCCCCCGTCGACGCCGCCTGGCTCGTCGCCGATGTGCTCTCCGACAACCACGCCCGGGCCGCCGCCTTCGGCCTGGACTCGAGCCTGCGCTTCGAGTTCCCGGTGGCCTGCAAGACTGGCACCAGCTCGGACTTCCGCGACAACTGGGCCTTCGCTTATACGCCGGAATTCACCGTGGGCGTGTGGATGGGCAACCCGGATGGCAGCCCCATGGAGCGGGTCTCAGGCGTCAGCGGGGCCGCCCCGCTCCTGCACGAGATCGTGAACCACCTCCACGAGCGCTTTGGAACCACCTGGTTCGAGCGCCCCGCCTCGGTCGCGGAGGCCTGGATTCACCCGCTCACCGGCAAACGGATTTCCGACGAGCGCCTTGCCGCCTCGAGGCCGTCCGATCCGCGGGTGATCGAGAAGTTCCTGAGGCGTTTCCCGCCTGCCGAAGCGACCGCGGACGACTTCGACGCGCAGGGCCGGGCGCGCCTGCCGAGCGAGTTCGCCGACTGGCTCGCGTCCTCCTCCGGGAAGTGGCTCGCCCCGAAGGCGGTCTGCGAATCGGCCTCGCGCGAGCTGCGCATTCTCTCGCCGCTTCCCGGAAGCACCTACTTCCTGGATCCCGATCTGCCGGAGGGCGGCAGCCGGCTGGCCTTGCGCGCCCAGGGTTCCGGCCCGCTCCACTGGCATTGCGAAACGCTGCCGTGCTGTCCGGCCGGAGACCGGACCGTGGCCGTTCTCAAAGAAGGCCGGCACCGCCTGACGGTCACGAACGGCAAGACCGGCCGCCCGGCGGAAACCTGGATCGTGGTGAAAAGCCTCTAGCAGAATCTCGCTCACAAGCAGGGCAGCTCCGAAAACGCAAACGCTCCATCGGAAGGAGGTCCGGACCGCCGCCCGCGCTTTGGATGCCCGGATTTCGCCCGCCCGGCAGGCGGTGAGCGGGGACGCCGTCAACCCGCGCGGCTCATCTGCCTGCAGAACCAAGCCACCCCCCAGTTCAGCAGCCCGATGACCGGGTAGAGAATGAAACGCGGGGTGAACACGCCGTAAACAATCCAGACAAAACCAGCGATGGCGAAGACCGCGCTGAGGATCTGGTACATCTGCTTTTGCTTGGCGGGATCTTGGATCGGCATGGCAAAGCCTTTGTTTTATTCGGCTTCTGGTTTCTCGAGTCCCCAGAAGAGCTTGTTGGGGGCGAGGGTAAGCCGGAGGGGCCGGCAGTGTCCAGCTTTGTCGGGCAACCTTCGGCTCTTCCGAATAGGGCGGTGGACTGATGTTTAGCCGGCGCTGGAATGGCAAGCAGGCCTTGGGGGCCAGAGTGCGGCGGGAAACCACCCTGCGCGCAAGGCAACGCCTTGTTTCAGGAACCGGGCAAAAGGCGGGCTAAAGTCAGGCGAACCTTTGGCCGATGAAGTCCTCGGGGTGGGAGCCGTTCAAATCCGAGGCGTTGCCTTCGCCCCACGCAACGAGCATGACGAAGGTTCTGGCACTTGACGACCAGGCTGAAGTCGCGGAAACGATTGGGCGGACGCCCCAATCCCGCGGCCTCCAGCCCGTCCTTGCTTTCGTGGGACAGACCGCGCTCGCACAGCCGCGGACGGAACTCCCCGATCGGTTCATCCAGAGCGAAACCGGGGCAGGGACTGCGGCTCGGCTCTCCGTTGCCCAAGTCGTGCCCAGGGGAAGTCCAGAGGACAATTTGAAGGGAACATTCCATTATGATGGCTGGGATAGAACATCAGAGGAGCGGCGCCCGGGGAATCACTCCAGCCGCGCCCGATCGGGGCCTGTCTGCAGCGGCGAGACCCGATGACGGGGGCGCCAAGGCGGCGAGAGCGAAACCGCCTCGCGAGGCGGCGCGCCCCCTGTCCAAGGTGCTGGTAGTGGAGGACGAGCCGCAGTTGACGGAGCTGCTGCTGGCGGGGTTGGAATCGGAACACACCACAACCGACACGGTCTCCTGCGGCGCCGAAGCGCTGGCCTGGCTGCGACAGCACCGATATGACCTGGTGTTGCTGGACCTGGGCCTGCCGGACATGGACGGGAAGGAAATCCTGCGGTGGATCAAGCAGGATTGGGCCTCGGCGCAAATCCCTGTGGTGGTCATCACGGGTCGGGAGGGTCTGTCGGAGAAGCTTCAGGCTTTCGAACTGGGGGCAACCGACTACGTCAACAAGCCGTTCGCCCTGGTGGAACTGCGGGCGCGGGCCGACGGCATCCTTCGGGCCAAACACCTGCAGGACGAATTGAGGCAAACCAGCCAGCAACTGGCTGCCCGGGCGGAGTTGCTGGCCAAGACGAGTCACGATGTCCGTAACCACCTCGGCGCGATTGCGTCCATGACGGGTTTTCTGTTCGAGACGGATACCGATCCTCAACAACGCGAGTATCTGCAGGCCATCCGCACCAACTCCGAGTCCGTGCTCACGCTGCTCAACGATATTCTGCACTACTCCAAGATCGAGGCCGGGATGATGGAACTACAGAGGAAGCCGTTTCATCTTCGAGTGAGCCTGGACGAAGCCATGGATACGTTGGCGACCAAAGCGGCGGAAAAGGGGTTGGATCTCCTGTTTGAGATTGAGGCCGGCGTCCCTGAGGAAGTGCTTGGAGACCCCAACCGATTGCGTCAAATCCTGGTCAACCTTCTGGGAAATGCCATCAAGTTCACGGCATCGGGAGAGGTGGCGCTGCAGGTGGGGGCGAGCGAGCTTCCCGGCCGGAACGAGCCGGCAGAGGCGGGCGCGCCGCAGGGACCGGAGCCCGGCATCCGGGAGTATCATTTCTCGGTGAGGGACACAGGCATCGGCATCCCCGCCGACCGGCTCGGGCGGCTCTTTCAGCCCTACCGGCAGGCCGACCAAGCTGTTGACGAGCGATACGGGGGCACCGGGCTGGGGCTCTGCATCTGCAAGGGGTTGGTCGAACTGATGGGCGGAAGGATCTGGGCGGAGAGCGTCGAACAACGCGGCACGACGATTCACTTTACGCTTCCGCTCCAGGCGGCGTCGCACACCCTTCGGACGCCGGTGTGGCAGGGCCGCCAGCCGTCGATCGAGGGACGACGCGCGTTGATCGTGGACGACAACGCCAGCACTGCCGCGCTTCTCGCCCGCCAGTTCGACCGATGGGGGATGCGCGCCGTCATAGCCCGCAACGGCGCGGAGGCGCGGGAGAGGTTGTGCGACGGTCCTGCCTTCGATTTGGCGCTGATCGACTTTGGACTGGGCGCCGGCGCTTGCGCCGAACTGGCCAGGGAAATCCGCCGGATGCCTGGCCGGCAGCACCTGCCGTTGGTCTGGTTGACGCCCTTGGGCGCCAGCCCCGCCGCCCTGCGGGAGGCCGACCCCGACGGCAAGATTTCCGTCAACAAACCCCTGAAATTGGCGCTGTTACACTCGGCGGTGCTGCGAGCCCTGGCGCGGGAACCGGCGGAGGCTTCGCCGAACGGCGCCACCCGCCCGTCCAAGGACAGCCATGCCCACCTTTCCTCGGCTCATCCACTGCGGATTCTGCTGGTGGACGACGACACGACCAACCGAAACGTTGGGGCGCTCACGCTGGGCCGCTTCGGCTATCGGCCTGACCTGGCCACCGACGGGTCTGAGGCGGTGGCGGCGGCACAGGGGCGCGATTACGATCTCATCCTGATGGATGTGCAAATGCCGCGGATGAACGGCCTGGAGGCCGCTCGCCAGATCCGGGTTCACCAGGCGAGGACGGGGCGCCGTCCCGCAAGGATTGTAGCGATGACGGCCGGCGCCACACCAGGGGATCGAGAGAGATGTCTGGACGCTGGAATGGACGACTGCCTGGTGAAGCCCGTCACTCCACAAACGCTGTTGAACCTGCTGAAGCGGCAAGCCCCACCGCGGGTGAGCGAGGCCCAGGCGCCAGCGATCCCTGGAGCGCCGGACGCGCAGCCGGGAAGCGCCTGAGCCGACCGCGACCGTCTCCTGGGCCTCGCGGACGGGTCCCACGAGGGCTTGAAGGAACCACAGATGGTCGCTTCCGCTGGGCGAAAGCGACAAATCCAACTCGGGACCTGACCCGGCCGGCAAACAAGAACCCAAGCGGCAGGGGCTGCGCGCGGGAGGAACGGGGGCCGCCCCGGTCCGACTAGGCTTTCCAGTTCTCGAACTTCATGCCCGGCTTGCTGAACTCCACGTGGTTGTGGTAGGTGGCGTACTCGGTGACAATCGCGCCGCTGGCGCCGGCGCGCTGAAAATGCCACGATTCGGGATCCTTGAGCGCGTAGAGCTTGCCTTCCTTGGCGGTGCGCTTGGCGACGTATCTTGACTTGAACCAATCCTCGCCAAATCCCCAGGGCCGCCGTTCTTTGGGCAGGTCGGCGATCGGAGTTTCGTCGCCGGCTCGCTGGTATTCGCCGAAGAACTCGACCTCGCCGTAGCGCACCTGCCAGGCTTCCATTTTCGGCCCGTAACCTTCCGGTCCTCCGATGTGGCGATGCTCAGGCAGCGCCTGTCCCGGCAGCAGGAAGATCTCATGCCCGAGGTAGCCGAAAGTGCGGCTCTTGAATTCGCCCTGGTAACGGGCGTCGGCGTTCTCGCCGTAAACGCCCTTTTCGTTGATCCAGAACACCCCGCCCATGCCCAGCCGGGCGAAGTCCCGCTGGAGGAAGTCGCAAACCCAGAAATCGTCGCCCCGCAGGATGTTCGGGATGGGATAGCCGAACTTTTCCATCATGGCGAGGCAGGCCGCCTTGGCGGCTTTTGCGTTGAAGGCGCTGGCTTCGTAAAACGGCTGGCTGGAGGCCGCAGCGGCAATCCCCGCGCTGGAGGCCGTCAGCACTGCGGCGCCCAGCGCCTTCAGGCAATCGCGGCGGTTCATTTCAAAAGGGCTTTCGGTTTGTCTCATGATCAATGGAGGGTTGGTGTTGTTCGCGACCGTCGATTACTAAACAGCCAGGTGCTTTGCGGCTTCTTCGGCGCTCACGCCGGAGTGCACGATGGCCATCAGCGCCCGGGTCATGCCGGTGGGTTTGGGATGCTGGATGATGTTGCGGCCGTAAACCAGTCCGCGCACTCCCTCGCGCATGATTTCGGCGGAGCGCCGGAGCACGTCCAGATCGTCCGCTTTGCCCCCGCCTCGAACGAGCACCGGAACTCGCGCCACCTCGACCACGTGCCGGTAGTCAGTGACGTTGTCCGTCGGGTCCGCCTTGATCAGATCGGCGCCAAGCTCGGTGGCCTGGCGGACCAGGGGCAGGATCTTCTCCAGGTCGCCGTCCACGCTGTATCCGCCGGACTGGTTGCTGTCCTTGAGCGCCAGCGGCTCGATCATCATCGGCATTCCGTGACGGTTGCAGGCCGGCTTCAGCTCGAGGATGTTCCGAATGCACTGATCCATCACCTCGGGCTGGTCCTCGGCATGGAAGAGGTTCACCACCACACAGGCCGCGTCGAGTTGCAGCGCCTGGTCCACCGGCGATCCGATCATCCGGCTGAACAGATAGCGCGGCAGCTTCCTGCTGTAGGCGTTGGCCACATCGACGCGCATCACCAGGGAGGGCTTGTGCTTGCCGGGAATCGATTGCAGAACGGGCGCCTGTCCGACGTTCATCTGGATGGCATCCGGTCCGCAGGCCACCAGGGTGTCCACGGTGCGTTCGATGTTTTCGATGCCCTGGAGAAACCCGCGCACATTGAACACTCCGTGGTCGATGGCGACGTCGAGGCAATTGCCGGAGGCCGGGTTGAAAAGGCGATTGAGGCGATATTGTTTCATCGGGATGTAAGTAATGCGAGTGCGAATCGGTTTCCAGGCAAAGTCAGCGCGCCAGGCCTTCGGCGAAGCCCGCCAGCAGGAGGGCCATCGAGGTCGCCCCGGGATCGGCATGCCCGAGCGCGCGCGGGCCGAGATGACGCGCCCGGCCGAACTTTGCCGGCATGTCTTTGGTGCTTTCGGCGCCTCTGGCGGCCGCTTCGGCGGCGCGTGTCAACAATTCGGCCGGAGCCATCTCGGCCGTGGCCCCGGCTAAGGCGGCGGCGGCCGGCAGCAGGGCGTCCATCATGGTCTTGTCACCCGCCTGCGCCTTGCTGTGGCTGTGCATTTGACCGATGCCGCGCTGAACCACCGCGGCCAGCGCCGGGCTGTCCAGTTCGACGGCCTCCCCAAGTCCCGCTCCCAGGCCCATGAGGAAACTGCCGAGCAACGGTCCGGTCGAGCCCCCGGCTGCCGACATGACCGCCCAGCCGGCCTTGGCGAGGACTTCCTTCGGACCCGCGCAGGAGTACTCCTCGATCGCCCTTTCGACGGCCTCCATGGCCCTGAGCATGGCGATCCCGTGATCGCCATCGCCAATCGCGCTATCGAGCTTGCTGAGCCGGTCGTGGTTGGCGCGGATCTTCGCGGCAGCGCCCCGCAGCATGCGGATGAAATCGCCGGGCTGAATCGTTTTGCTCATCGGCAGCGGGGTCTCATCGCACGACGAGCGACGGCGTGTTGCACGGCGCCTTCCACAGCTCGAGCAACTCGTCGTCCATTTGGGCGGCGAACATCTGAAAGCCGGCCATCTCCTGCACCGTGAGCAGTTCCCCGACCCGGCTGGCGACAATCTCGATGCCCAAGCCGTCGAGATACTTCTTCACGCCCCGGAAGACGATGTAAAGTTCCATCAGGGTGGTCGCCCCGGCGCCATTAAGGATGACCATCAGGCGGTCGCCTGCCTTTGCCTGGATCGCGTTGACCAGGCGCTCCATCATCAAGGCGGCGGTCTCGTCGGCGCTCCGAATCTTGCAGGGGCCGGTGCCGGCCTCGCCGTGCTGCCCCATGCCAATTTCCATCTGGTCGTCGGCCAATTCAAAGAGGGTTGCACCGGTGGCGGGATGGGTGGCCGCCTTCATGGCGACCGCGAGGGTGGCCATGCGGTTGTTGAATCGCTCCGCGAGGGCGTGCACTTCCTCCAGGCTCCTGCCAGCCTCGGCCGCGGCGCCGGCGATCTTGTAGAGAGGAATGCAGCCGACCAATCCTCGCCGATCCGTCACCGGCGCGTCAGGACCGGCCGCAATGTCCTCGTGGGTGAGGATCTTCCTGACCTTGAGTCCTTCGGCCTCCGCCATTTGCATCGCCATGTCGGCGCTCAGCACATCGCCCGCGTGGTTGAGGACCACAAACAAGGCGCCAGCCGGGCGCTGCGCCTGCCGCAGCGCGGCGAAAACGGGCGGAGGCCCCGGGGCGGCAAAGATGTCGCCGACGACGCTGATGTCCAGCATGCCTTCGCCGACGAAGCCGCTCAGGGCCGGCTCGTGGCCCGCCCCGCCCAAGGTGACCAGCGCCACCTTGTCAGGAGATTTCGGAACCTTCCGCGTCACCAGTCGCTGCGGGCTGACGGAGACCAGGTCGCTGTGCGCGGCGGCAAAGCCCTCCAGCAGTTCCTGGGTCAACCGGGAACGGTCGTTGATGAACTTCTTCATGCCCATAATGTCTGAGTTCTTCCGGGTTGCGGTTAAGAGCAGCAAGGCGAGGGGCTTTGCTCCGCGAACTGCATCAGTTCCACGGGGGCCTCATCTTCGAGGATGAACGCCACTCTGACCCCTTTGAAGGGCTCGAAGGGGGCCAGCAGGATCGACTGGCCTTTCAGCGCCGCATCGAGATCGTCAACGGTGAAAGCGACGTGGGCGGTCGTCTTCAAGACTGCGGGCAGCGGGCTGCCTTCTTTGAATCGCAGCCATTCGATGCGGTTCTCGCTGGCGTTGCAGTCGGTCACGTAGAGCCCGGCTTCCTGGAGGCAGGTTTCTCCGGGACGCACTTTGGCGCTGGGAATTCCGATGTGATGAAACGTCTTCATAAGCGCTCGCGGATCAGGCTGCCGCTGGAGGCAGGGTTCATAAAAGATGCGGTTCCGGTCAGGTCATTGCCACTCAGGAGCACGGGCTGCATCAGGGATGGGCGGCGAGCTGGGCCGGATCGTCGTCCAGGCACACCACGCGGAAGCCGACATTCCAGACCCTCTGCCACCAAGGGTAGCTCAGCCGATAGGTGTCGCGTCGGTCGTCCGGCAGATTGATTCCTTTGGCGCCTCGGACGACTTTTCGACCCTGGCGCGAACCGTCGTCGCGGCCATCGTCCGGCAAATACGGGTAGGAACGGTAGGCGCTGCGAGTCCATTCGGCGATGCCGTCGGGCATCCGGTCGATGCCCCAGGCGCGGCTTGAACCCGGCTTGTCTGCCGTGGCGCCGGCGCGGCAGGCGAATTCCCACTGCGCCTCGGTCGGCAGCGAATAACGTCGGCCGGTTTGTTGGGAGAGCCAGTCACAGAAGGCCATCGCCCGCGCCCAGGAAACCCGAATCACGGGCTGATCCGGCCGGTTCAAAGGAATCCCCCGATCGCTATGGTCCTTGCCTTCGCGGTCGAGGTATCCGCTATCGTGCTCGGGATCGAAGCGGGCGAATTGCTCATTCGAGATGAGCTTCTTGCCAATCCAAAACGGCCGCTCGATCCTGACCCGGCAAGGCGGGCCTTCGTCGGCCGCTCCGGCGCCGTCGCCCATGACAAATTCGCCGATGGGGATCCGGGCCATGGCCATGTCGAGTTTCTGCTGTCCGGGAGCGACCCGGATGCCGACGCGCTCCCGGTCCTTCCCCTGGCGTTTTTGCGCTTCCTGGTCATCGAAGGGCCAATCGGGACACTCGACTTTGGCGACCTCGACCCGCTTGGGGGGCTCGGGGGCAATCGGTTGTGCGGGACTTGCGGGCAGGCTCGGGATGGCTTCGTAGTCGTCTTCGACCGCGGCGTGGGCCTTGCGCAACTCGACTCGGCGGGCGTGTTGTCCGCGGGGAATAGGTTGAAACTCGCTCCAGGTGCCATAGTAGGGCACATTCAGGTCAATCCAGGTGTAGAGGCGGTCGCAGTCCTCGCGGGCAAGTTTGACGCCATGATGCCCTTTGTGCAGCATTTGGATCAGCGGGCTGGTGTCGGCATGGTATTCCGCCGGCGGGAACATGTGGAAATCGCTTTCCGGGCCGGGCCGACGGACGTGTTTCTGCAATACCTGGTAGGCCCGGCTGAAGGTCTTCCCGTTGTCGGTTCGCAGGTCCGCCAACTTCTGGCCGCGGTAAGGCTGGTCGCTGTGGCAGCCGACGCAATGCCGGTCGAGGACGGGTTGAACCTCGCGATCGAAACTGAATCCACGCGCGGGTCCATGCCAGGGTTGAATGTTCTGGGGCGGCTTTCGGTTGGCCAGCGCCGATTGAACGGGCGTCAGTTCATTGCTGCGTTCATGGCAACCGACGCAGGAGAGATTCTCGCCAGGCATGGCGACAAACCAACTGCGCATCAGTTGCAGCGCCTTGCCGTCCTCGTCGAGCGGCTGAACAGCGATGGGAGTATTGGCCGGAACACGGAAGGTGGAGGAGCCGTCCTTCTCGATCTCGACCGTGCCCAGAATGCGGTGAACATCCCAGGGACCCTCGATGCCAATGTAGGTGTGGTTAGCCAGGCCCTGGTAACCGTAATCGAAGGCGTAAACGCGGAGTTTCCTGGCCACACCCCGTTCGACCCCTTTCAACCCTCCGCCCGCGTAAATATCCGAGAGGTAAACCACGGCGTCTTTGCGCGCCGGGTCAAGTTTCTCAGGGACGATCGGCGGACGTTTGGTTGGGCGCAGGGGCACTGGCTCCAGCAGGGCCACGCCGGGTTCCACGCAGATCGGAACGAGATTGTCAAAAATGTCCGCCAGATAGATTCCCCAGGGAGATTTGTCATCGGGTTGACAGGCGGCGAGAAAGTGCTTTTCGCCGAGAGGGAACGGATGCAGAAAGCGAGGCCAGGAGTTGTCCACCAGGGTGTCGCGAATCACAGGTTCGACCTTCTGGCCATATCCGGGGATGCGCTGCACGACCCCATCGGCTTCCTGTTGTCCCTTGGCCGGATCGAAAACGATGAGTTCTCCCATCCGCGGCACTCCATGGTGGCCCGAAACGACGCCGACAAATTGGGAAGGGTGACCCGGGATCGCGCGAGGGTAGAAGGTCGAGTTGGGCCAGTACGAATTGGCGCCGTAGATAGCCCGCTGGTTGCTGCCGTCCGGGTGCATGGCCATGACAATGCGGCTGAAATAGTGGGGCGTGTCGCTGTATTCCCAACGGGTGAAGATGACGCGGCCGTCATTCAGGACGGAAGGGCACCAGTCGTGGTCCTGGTCGAAGCAAAGGCGGCGCACCCCGGACCCATCGGGATTCATGACGTAAAGGTTGGCGACCTGGTCGCCGCCTCCCACGCAAGGGACCCCCTGGAGACAAGCGGTGGAGCCGTAGATGATCTTCCCATTCGGCAAATAGCAGGCGTCGTAGTTATCCACGTCGGGTTCGCTGCGCGAGACCTGGCGCAGACGGGCGCCATCGACCTGGAGTTCAAAGATCTGGTAGCGGTTATGCGGGTCGCGCGCCAGCATCGAAAAGAGCAAACGATCGCCATCCCAATGCAGGTCAACATCGCCGACAAAGACATCGCGTTCAGGCCGGTAGAGGGGGGTCAGCTTGCCGCCGGGACGCGCCGGTGAGAGCACCGCGATTTCATTGTCGAAGTTGCCCTTCATGACGCAGTTGCCTTGCCAGTTTTGCGGCAGGCCGAGGTGGCCGCGGCGCTTGATGAGCAGCAGCTTCTCGAAGTCCAGGAGCGGATTGGCCAGCAGGGCTTCGCTCCGGAGCGCGTGAAACTCGCCCGTCATGCGAACCAGCCTCGCCGCGTCCTCGCCCCCATCGGCGGCGATCGCGTCGCGGGTTTTTTCGAGCTGCGCCAACCGATCGAGGTATTGCCGCCCTTTGGGGTACTTCGCCCCAAACGACTCCATGAGGTCTTCGATGCCGCGACGCAACGGGGCGAATCCGAGGCTGCGGGCCGCTTGAACTGCGTCGTCGATCTTGCGGGAACGATGGTAGCACTCACGAACGGCCTGCAAGTCGCCGGCGTTGCGGACATTTCGGGCGAGTTCGGCGGCCTTGGTCTTCAGGGAGGCCTGGGACCGGGTCGCCGCGGCATAACGCTGGGCGAGTTCGGCGAAGTCGCCGGCCTTCCAGTCGCCGTTCCAGATGCCGTCCTGGCGTTCCCATTGCATCTGGAGGCGGGCGTCCTCGCTCGGGAAGTCGCGCTCGATCGAGGTCCAGGTCTCCGTGGCGAGACGGTTTTGCCTGTCCTCGCGCGGACGGGTGCTCCGGGTCAGCGAGAACGAGTAGCCCCTGCCGCCGGTGACATTGTAGAGCTTTAGGAGAAGCCTGTTCTCCCCTGCCCTGAGCGGGAGCTTGACGGGTGTGTCGCGCGGGACGCCTTCGTGGCTGGCCACCAACTCGCCGTTCAGATAGGCTTTGAACCGATCGTCGCAACCCACATAGACAATCAGGGGCGCTGCGGTCTGCGCGGTGACAGTGCGATACAGATAAAGCGAGGAGTAATCGGGCAGATCGATGTTTTCGTGCCACTCCCCGTCAGGCCGCGCATTAATTCTCCAGGTCAGCCTTTCATAGCGTTTGGACAACTCGATCTCCTGCTCGGGCGGATAGGCATGATTCCAGCCGTCATTGGCCGATGGCTTCGGGAAGGGTCCGATCTCGTGCCAGGGGCCGAATCGCACGCCGCTGGGGGTCCCCGTCACGGCGGCGGCCGATTCGGCCTGCAAATGACCGACAAGCGCCTCGCGAGACAAGCGCATCGTCTCCTGCCAGGTGTTCTCCCGGTGGTACCACGGAGGTTGAGCGCCCGGCAAGGGGGGCGCGGCGACGAAAAGAAGGAACAGAAGCGGAGCCTGAACGATCCATCCGCCCGGCAGGCGGGGCATCCTAATCAACCGAGCCGGCAGCCGCCTGCGGCCAGGACGAATACAAGAGCGCTTCAGGAAACCTAACAGGGCCTTCATCGGGCGGCAGCCTATCTCCTCCACCCACTTGAAACAAGGCGATTCTCCAGGCTTGGATCGGATGCCAGAGAACGAAGTGTCGCGGGGACTTTGGCAAAGCCCGGTCTGCTGCGCGAGTAACCCGGGCCGGCCGTTAATCGGCGGAGCGCCGGCCGGCGAGGACGCGGCGGGTGGGGACGTATTGAGCCGCGAACTGACGACGAAAAGCGTCGAAGGTCCCTGCGGCAAGGTGGGTCCGGATATCGGCCATGACCTGGAGATAGAGGTGGGAATTGTGGATGCTCACCAGGCGCAAGCCGAGAATCTCGTTCACATTCAGGAGGTGGCGGACGTAGGCGCGCGAGAAGCGCCGGCAAGCGAAGCAGGAGCAGCCCTCCTCGATGGGGCCGAGGTCGGCTTTCACCGCGCCGCCCTTGATGGCGAAGGTGCCGCGGCGGGTGAAGGCGGTGCCGTTGCGGGCCACCCTCGTGGGGAGCACGCAATCGAACATGTCCACGCCGCGGGCGACGAGTTCCACCAACTGCGCGGGCGTGCCCAGCCCCATGGCGTAGCGGGCCTTGGCCGCGGGCAGGAATGGCTCGGTGATCT
>JAKLEJ010000160.1 GCA_022711695.1 Verrucomicrobiota bacterium
TCGTGGAAACCACGGCGCCCGTCCGCTCGGCTTGAGCGGACCTTGTTTGGGACGGGGAGGTCTCGGGCCGCCGGGGGGCATGGCTTGGGTGTGTCGGCCCGCCGCGCCTGGGGGTGGTGCGACTTGAGACGGGCGGTCACAGCGGCGGCCAGCCTGGCCATGGCGGGCTTCCTGGTGCTGGCCGAGCACGGCTGGTCCCGGGGCGACACGCCGGCCTCGGGCTTTCCGTTCCTGGCGGCTCTCAGCAACCAGAGTTTGACGATCTGCCTGGGCGTGAGCGACGTTTACCGCAACTCGCCAAGCTGGATTTTGGGATGGACAAGGGAGGACCATTTCCAGTCAACTAACCCCTCTTTGGATCAACTCAATACGAATGTCTTGTTGCCGAAATTATGACTCCTGAAAAGGCGAAGGGATCGAACATGAAGCCCCAGCCGGGGGCGGCCAAGCCCGCGGCCGGGTCGGGCGCCCCGGTGACGGCCTCCAAACCGCCCCCGATGTTCCGCGCGGCGGACTGGCTTTGCTTTGGGCTGACGTCGCTGGTGATGTTCCTGTCGTACATGTACACCCTCGCGCCGGACCTGACCTTGCAGGATTCCGGGGAACTGGCGGTGGCATCGTGGTATGCCGGGGTGCCGCATCCCCCCGGCTATCCGGTTTGGACGATTTACACCTGGCTGTTTGCGGTGCTGCTTCCGATCTCGAATATCGCCTACCGCGTGGCGATCTCGTCGGCGGTGGCCGGCGCGCTGACCTGCGGCCTGGTGGCGCTGATGGTCTCGCGCGGCAGCAGCATGATCATGGAAGGGGTGAGCGAGTTCAAAGACATCGCGCGGCGCTGGGAGAACGAGATTTGCGTGATCACGGGCTTCGTGGCGGGCGCGCTGATCGGTTTTGACGGGTTCATGTGGAGCCAGGCGGTGATCGTGGAGGTGTATACGCTGACGGCGCTGTCGCTGGTGGGAGTGCTGGTGCTGCTGATGCGCTGGGTTTACGCCCCGCACCAGCACCGCTATCTGTACCTGGCCTGGTTTGTGTTTGGGATCGCCTTCAACAACCACCAGTCGGTGCTGGTCTGCGCGCTGGCGATGGAGGTGATGATCGTGGTGGTGCAGCCCAAGCTGGGCCGCGACCTGCTGCTGGGCAACGCCATCATCTGGATTCTGGGGCTGATCGGAGCGCAGGCCGGCTGGGTGAGCACCCTCAAGGACAACGACGCCGTGATGGCGATCTTCTGCATCGTGGGGGCGCTTTCGGCGGTGGGCGCGCTCTGGCTCTGGATCAAGACCAAGCAGGTCTTCACCGGCATGCACTGGGGCATGGCCTGCTTCTTCGCTTTTCTCATCGGCGCCCTGTTCTACCTGTTCATGCCGGTGGCCTCGATGACCAACCCGCCCATGAACTGGGGCTACGCCCGCACCGAGGCGGGCTTCTGGCACGCCTTCACCCGCGGCCAGTACGAGCGCATTCACCCGACCACCGGCACAGGCAAGGGCATCGAGTTGATCTACACCTTCTGCGAGCGCGCCGCCGGCCAGTTCAAGATGCTGGCCGAGGGCACCATCGAGGAAATCAACCCCATCTTCCTCATGGTCATCCCGCTGGCGGCGCTGGCTCTCCTGGTTTTGCGCCGGTCCAAGGACCCGGAGACCCCGTGGTTGCGCACGGGCGTTCTGGCGGCCGGCGGCTGGGTCGGGATCACCTTTGTCTTTTTCATCCTGCGGGAGATGGACGCCGAGGCGCTGCTGCGCGCGCAGATCGGCGAGCGCGCCGTGAATCTCATTCTGGTGTTTGCGGCGCTGGCGGCGGCCGCCGGGGTGGCCTGCGCCGTCTGGGCGCTGGCCGGCGTCTTCCGGTGCCTGCAACAGCGCGAGCGGGCCTGGCTGCTGGGTCTGGCGGCCTTCTGGGTGGTCATGGGGCCTT
The DNA here is from genome assembly GCA_022711695.1 of Verrucomicrobiota bacterium. Taxonomy (GTDB): domain Bacteria; phylum Verrucomicrobiota; class Verrucomicrobiia; order Limisphaerales; family JACRJZ01; genus JACRJZ01. The sequence continues at coordinate 1,924 of JAKLEJ010000160.1, forward strand.
TCCTGATCATTCTTTTCAATCCCCAGCCTGACCGGCAGAGCCTGTCCCTGATCAAGGTGTTCTTCACCCCTTCGCACACCTTCGTGGCCATGGCCCTGGGGTATGCGCTGACGGTCCTTTTGGCCACGCTGGCCGTGGCTTACGAGCAGGTGCGCCGCCACTCGCTCCTGGTCACCGCCGTGCTGGCCGGCTTCGCTTTGTTTGCGGTGGTGACGACCTTCAGCCGGACGCAGTATTACCTGCCGCAGACGGCCTCGGTGCTCGTGCTGCTGCTGGTGCTGGCGGTGCTGGCGCTGCAGGTCCTCTCGCGGACCCTGGCGCCCGTCGGGGCCATGCTGGCGGCGCTGGCCCTCATGCCCGCCTGGCCGGCGATCAGCCATTGGTCCGAAAACGAACAGCGCGGCCACCGTTTCGGCTTCTGGTTTGGCCATGACATGTTCACTCCGCCTTTCAAGGGCGCCGACGGCAAACCGCTGTATCCGACGATGGACAAGGACACCATCCTCTTCGGGGGCACCGATCCGGGGCGATTCTGCCCCACCTACATGATCTTCTGCGAGAGCTTCATTCCGCCGGAGAAACGGTATGACAAGGAGTTCGACCGCCGGGACGTTTACATCATCACCCAAAACGCGCTGGCCGACGGGACCTACCTGAACTACATCCGGGCGCACTACTTCCGCAGCGCCCAGATCGATCCGCCCTTCTTCTCGGAGATGGTGCGTTCCGAACGGGAGAGCGCCGCCAACTACCGCACGAACCTGCTGGCGCGCCTGCTGCTGCCCCTGGACCGGTTCTTCCTGAACCTGGGCGACCGTATCGAGAAGAACCGCCGCGTCGGCGCCTCCCTCTTTGTCGAGTCGGACATCCTCAACCTTGGGGGGCTGAGCGTGCCCTTGAAGACCGGCGGCAAGCCCGCGGCGCTCTCGAAGTATCTTTACGAGAACCTCTCGCCGGAGACGCAGGAGTTGGTCAAGTCCGTGTCGCATGAAGACCTCGCGGGCGCGCTGGTCCGGGACCTGAACCGCCTCATGGACACCGAGTACGAGCTCAACCGCAAGCTGCCGGGCATGAGGGAGGAACTGTCCGGGCTGACCAACCAAATGGCGGCCCTGAAGGACGCCGGCAAGACGGCGTCCCGCGAATACAGCCGCGCCCAGGAGCGCGCGACGGCGTTGGAGAAGGAGATCGCCGCCGCCGCTCGCATTGTGCCGTTCTACACCCCGGAGCGCTTCCAGGATGTAAAGCTCTCGGCCTACGTGAAGGCGTTTGTGGATCAGAATCCCCAGCTCCACTCGCGGATTCGCCTGAGCCGGCTCCTGCTGGAGGAGGCTTACCCGAAAGTGTTCAAGAAGAGCCAGGGGGGCCTGTATCCCGACCGGGAGATCTACACGCCGTCCAACGACGACTCGCAGCGCTGCTTTGCCGATTACATGGCCGACGCCCAGGAACGCATGCGCAAGGGCCAGCTCAAGCCGGGCGAAGATGTGCGGGTGATCGACAACAAGGTGCAAGTGAGCGGCCAGGTGGCGGTGATGGCCATCAACGGCCTGTTGACCAAGGTGATCTTCGACCGCAACCCCAACAACGAGTTCTATGTGGAAGAGAGCTTCCCGCTGGACTGGATGTTCCCGCACCTGACGCCCTACGGCATCATCATGAAGATCAACCGCCAGCCCGTGCCCGAGCTGACCGAGGACATGGTGCGGCGCGACCACGAGTTCTGGAGCCAATACTCGGACCGCCTGATCGGCAACTGGATCGGCTACGACACCAGCATCTCGAACATCTGCGCCTTTGCCGAGAAGACCTACGTGAACCACGACTACCGCGGGTTCAAGGGCGACCCGCGGTTTGTCCGCGACGACGACGCGCAGAAGGCCTTCTCCAAGCTGCGCAGCTCGATCGGCGGGCTCTACGCCTGGCGCATCGACAACGCCAAGAGCGAAGCCGAGCGCCAGCGCGCGCTCAAGGAAGCCGAGTTCGCTTTCAAGCAGGCCTATGCCTATTGTCCCTACAGCCCGGAGGCTCTCTACCGCTTCGTCAACATCCTGCTGCGCTCCGGGCGCATCGACGAAGCCCGCCTCATGGCCGCCACCTCGAAGAAGCTCGACCCCGCCAACAGCGGCCTGGACCGCCTGATCGACGAATTGGAGAAGATCAAGCAGCAGCAGCAGGCCGCCGCCCAGACGCAGGGCCAGTTGCCGGCCCTGGAAGCCGAGTACCGCGCCCGGCCCACCAACGTGGCCAACGCGCTGCAGTTGGCCAACCTCCTGGCCCAGCTCGGCCAGACCGACCGCGTGCGCCAGATCGCCGATCAGCTCCTGAGCAACGCCACCGCCGATCCCAACGCCGTCTATTTCACCGTCCAGGTTTACTCGCAGCTTCACGACACTCTCAAGCTGGAAACGGCCCTTCAGAATTGGGTGCGCGTGAGCCCGACGCCCGAGGCCTGGATGGACCTGGCCGCAATCAAGTCCCTCCTGAACAAGGTCCCCGAAGCCATGGCCGCCGTCAAAGTGTGCCTGGACCTCAACGCCCGCCGGCTGGCGGCCAATCCCAAGGCCAGCAACCTGGCCCTGCTGGCCAAGACGGACGAGCGCCTGAAGCTGCTGCGCGACCAGCCCGAATTTCAGCAGATCCTGGCTACGAACCTCTGAGCCAAACGCCCTCGGTTCGCGAGCCGTCCGGTTTGGGCGGGGCCATCGAATTCCAGGGAAGGCGTCAGGATGTTCGAGCCGTAAGCGGCGCGGCAGGCGCGGGCTCTTGAGCCGGGATTGGAGGCCGGCACAGCGCTGCGACCGATCGAGCGTGTTCGTTTTCTGCCGGAGCTTGGCAGGGAGGTGGGAAGCGACTAGGCTGGAGGGGTCGCGCCTATGCCAGACATTGTGCTCGCCACCTTGAACGCCAAGCATCTTCACGCGGCGTTGGGGCTGCGTTGTCTCCAGGCGAATCTGGGCCCGCTGCGAAACCGTTCCCGCCTGCTCGAGTTCGACATCAACCAGCGGCCTGTGGACATCGCCGAGCGCATTCTCGAGCTGCGCCCGCGGATCGTCGGGCTGGGGGTTTACGTCTGGAACGCCACGGCCTCGACGGAGCTGGCGGGGCTGCTGAAACGGATTGAGCCGTCGGTTCGCCTCGTGCTGGGCGGGCCGGAGGTCAGTCACGAGACCGAGGCCCAGGCGATGGTGAACCTCGCCGATTGGGTGATTGCGGGAGAGGCGGACCTGGCGTTCGCCCAACTGTGCGCGCAGGTGCTGGAGGATCGCCCGCCCGCGGACAAAATCATCGCCGCCGCGCCGCCCGATCCGGCCAGCCTGGCGCCGCCTTACGAGCTCTACACCGCGGAGGATTTGGCGCGCCGGCTGACCTACGTGGAGGCCTCGCGCGGGTGTCCTTTCGGCTGCGAGTTCTGCCTTTCGGCCCTGGATGCCGGGGTGCGGCAGTTCCCCCTGGACAGATTTCTCGAGGAGCTGGAAAAGCTGCTGGCGCGGGGCGCGCGGCATTTCAAGTTCGTGGACCGCACCTTCAATCTCCGCGAGGAGGTTTGCCAGCGGGTGCTCGAATTCCTGCTGGCACGGCTCCGCCCCGGCTTGTTCTTCCATTTCGAGATCGTGCCGGATCTTCTTCCCGGGGCCTTGCGCGAAGCCGCGCGGCGCTTTCCGCCGGGCGCCCTGCAGTTCGAAGCCGGGGTGCAGACCTTCAACCCGGAGGTGGCCGAACGGATCGGAAGACGCCAGGATGGCGACCGCGTCGAGGCCAACCTGCGCTGGCTGCGTCAGGAAACCGCCGCGCATCTGCACACGGACTTGATCGTGGGCCTGCCCGGCGAGTCCCTGGCCAGTTTCGGGGCCGGGTTCGACCGATTGCTGGCGCTGCGTCCCCACGAAATCCAGGTCGGGATTCTCAAGCGGCTCCGGGGCGCGCCCATCGCCCGGCATGACCACGCCTTTCGAATGGTTTACAGCCCGCACCCGCCCTACGAGATTCTGCGCAACGACCGACTGGACTTCGCGACGGTGCAGCGTTTGCGGCGGTTCGCCCGCTACTGGGATTTGGTGGGCAACAGCGGCAATTTCATCGAAACCACCCCGCTGCTGTGGAGTGGAGAGGGGGCGGGTTCAGCCTCGCCCTTCGAGAGTTTCCTGCGTTTCAGCGACTGGCTGTTCGGCGAGGTCAGGCGCACCGACGCTATCGCCCTGCCCCGGCTTCTGGAGCTGGTGTTCCGGTATCTGACCGAGGTCCTGGGGCGGAAACCCGACGCCGCGGCGGAAACGCTCTGGCGCGATTACCAGCGAGCCGGCCGAAGCGACCGGCCGGCTTTCCTGGCGGCTTTCGTGGGCAAAGGCCGCACGGCGAAGCCAGCCCACCAGCCCGGCGGTCCGAGACGGCAGGCCCGACACCACGCCGCCGCCCAGGATTGATTGCGGTCTTAACCCATTATACACCAATATGAAGAACATGATCTGTATCTGCGGAGGAGTCCTCTGGCTTCTGACAACTTCCGGCGCCCGCCTGTCCGCCGCGGAGGCGGTCGCCGCCCCAAGCGCCATTCATCCCAACGAAGCTCTGCCGCTGATCGTGCTTGATCGAGTGCCGCTGCCGGATGCCATCGCCAACCTGGCGAGGCAGGTCGATTTCAATTTCATGCTGGCCCCTCGGCTGACTCCCGCCGCGAAGAACCACAGCGCAGGCCCAACCCCCGAGCCGCTCGTCAGCCGGAGATGGACAAACCTGTCCGCGCCTCAAGCCCTGAGGCTGCTGCTGGAGGAGCACGGACTGACGCTGGCGACGAACCCGGCGACGTCCGTTGTGCGCATTGCGGCGACCCATGCGGCGGCGCGGGCAGCCGCCAACAACCTGGCCGCCGGCGACACCAACCCGCCCATCGCCCAAATTCGGCTGGACGCCGTTCCACTGGCTGACGCCGTCCGGATGCTCGCCGCCCAGGCGCGCCTCGATGTGACTTTGAATCCGGAGTTGCCGGTTCCCTCCCCCGGCCCCAGGGAAGAAACGGTTTCCACGGCGACCGTCTCGGTGGGATGGAAGGGCCTGCGTCCCAGACAGGCGCTGGTGGCGCTTTTGGAGAACTACGATCTCATCCTGGTGGAAGATCGGCCGGGGGCCTCGGCCTGGATCATGAGGCGGGAGAGCGCGGAGGCGCCTGCCGGGGGTCGAGGGCCGGCAAACCGATAGCCGACGGGACGACGGCAAGGGGGGCGCGTGGATTCAACCCGGGGGGGATGGCGGAGTGGACTCCATGGTTTTCAGGCGAATTCAGGGGCGGCAGGTTGCCCACGACAAAAAATGCTAAGAACTGGCCAAATCATGTACGGCACCCAGCCGGCCAGGGGTTCAGTGTTTCGGTTTTATGAAACGGCCGCCAGTCCCACCGACCGCTGCGGGTCACGCCTTGCAGGAAGCCGCCCGGCTGCTCTGCGCAGGGGCGGTCCCGGCTGGGGCGCGCGGGCGAACCGCCCCAGAACGCTGGCGGCGGGCGCTCTGGAGCCCGCGATGAGCCTCCCCGGACCATGCGGCCTGACATCGAGCCTTTCTCCCCGGGAGCGCCGTTTGACGCTCCGGAGCAGGGCGGTCCCGGTCCCGAGGTCCGGCCCCAGGCCCGCAGGGCTGGGGGCGCCGCCGGGCTGAACCCTGGACCCTGGCTTAACCTAGTGTGCAGTTGTAGCGAAGATCATTCCTGAACCATGAACAAGACCTATACGACAATTGACGGCAATGAGGCGGTGGCCTACGTGGCCTACCGCTGCAATGA
>JAKLEJ010000161.1 GCA_022711695.1 Verrucomicrobiota bacterium
GTTGAACGCGTGCGCATCGCCCGTCAGAAGACGCTGGAAGCGGTACTTCTTGAAGATCTCCATGTTGTAGTCGGTAAGCGTCTCGAACAGGCCAGATTCCCAGGTGAGCTGGCCGCAGTCGCCAGCGCACTTCTCCTCGTTGCCGAGGATGGCGAAATCGACGCCCAGGGCGTTGAGCAGGCGGGCGGTGGCGCGGCTGTTGTCCTGGCCGCGCGCGTAATAGGAGGTGTAGCACTCCACGAACCAGAGCACATCCACCGGGTCGGCGGATTTGCGCTCGGCCATGATCGGCACGCGCGTGCCGGCTCCCGCCACCCAGTTGACCCGCTTGCGCGAGGACTCGCCCATGGGGTTGCCGTAGCGCAGGGTGTTCTGAAGGGTCTTCTGTAGCTCGGCGGGAATCTCGGGCTGGTTGATGAGCGTCTGCTCCTTGACCAGCGGCAGCAGCACGTCCGAGAGCCGGATGCCCCGCGGGCACTTGGCCATGCAGGCGTAGCAGGCTACGCAGCGCAGCATGCTGTCGGACTTGAACACCTCCTCGATGAACCCCCGGCGCAGCATGTTGATGATGCGGCGCGGCGGGTACTCCATGTGCTCGCCGTAAGGGCACGTGCCCGCGCACGTGCCGCACTGGATGCACGACAGGATGCGCTTGCCTTCCGGGGTGTCGAGCACCGTCTCCAGCGTCGCCCCTTTCTCACACAGTTCGGGTTCCAGCATTGCGACCATGAGTGGGTCCTTTCGTCAGGCGGGTTTGGCTTCCGGCTCGGCCGTCGCCTCGTCGATCAGTTCGGCGATGTCCTTGACCGCCAGCCGGCCTTCGTTTCCGGTGGTCTTGACGGCGTCGCGAAACATGGCCAGGTCCTTCGGGCAGGCCACCACCAGGGTGGAAACCCCGCCCAGCGCCACCGCCTCGCGCACACGGCTCTCGGCGGGGCGTTCCTGGACTTTCTCCGCGTCCTCCATCCAGATGCGGCCGCCGCCGGCTCCGCAGCAGTAGCTCTTGTCGCGGCTGCGCGGCATCTCGACCAGCTCGAGCCCCAGGGCCCCCAGGATGCGCCGGGGGGCGTCATAGACGCCGTTGTAGCGCCCCAGGTAGCAGGGGTCGTGGTAGGTCACGCGGCCGGACAGCTTCTGGCGCAGCGGCAGCTTCGAGCCTTGCAGCAACTCGTCCAGCACCTCGGTGTAATGGCGCACCTCCGGCCGCGCGCCCTCCCAGGCGTATTCGTGGCGCAGGGTGTTCAGGGTGTGGGGGTCGGTGGTGACGATGCGCTGGAAGCGCGCCTTCTGGAAGGCCTGCTGGTTCTTCTCCTTGAGGACTTCGAACAGGCCCTCTTCGCCCACGCGGCGGACATCGTTGCCGGCGTTGCGCTCGGCCTCGTAGAGCAGTCCGTAGTCCAAGCCGGCCCGGGCGAACACCCGCGCGGTCTTGCGCGTGATCTCCTCGCAGCGCGGATCGTAGGACGCGTAGTCGCCCACGAACCACAGGTAATCCACCGGCTCCTTGCGGGCGTCCTTGATCTTGAGGCCGGAGGCCTGCGCCCAGCGGGCGCGCATGCGGTCGGACTTGCCGAAGGAGTTGCCGTAGCGCTGCAGGTTGCCGAGCATGTCCTGCACCGTCCGGTCCACCTCGCCCTGGCTGACCAGATGCCGGCGCAGGGCGACGATCACCGAAACCTGCTCGTTCCAGACGGCGCAGCAGTTCATGCAGGCCATGCAGGTGGCGCAGGCCCAGAGTTCGGCCGGGGTGATGACTTCGCCCACCAGCTTGGGAACGCCGTTGCCGTTGGCCCCGTTCAGGCCGTGGCGCACCACATGGTCCTTGACCTTCTGGATGATCTGCTGCGGCAGCAGCGGGTAGCCCGAGCCCGCCGCCGGACACGACCGGTCGCAGCGGCCGCACTCGGCGCAGGAGAAGCCGCCCAGGATCTGCTTCCAGGTCAGCTCCTGCCAGCGCGAAGCCCCGGCGGTGAGATCCTCCTTCGCGCCCGGCGTGCCCAGGTCGCCCACCGCCCGCGTGGCCGAGGCGTTAAAGAACACATTGAAAGGCGAGGCCAGCAGGTGCAGGTGCTTGGAAAAGGGCAGATAAACCAGGAACCCCAGCACGGTGAGCATGTGGACCCACCAGGCCGCGGCGACAATGTGATGGGCGGTTTCGCGGCTGGCGCCCGAGAACAGCCCGGCCAGCAGCCCGCTGAACGGCGTCCAGGCTGCGCTGCGGCCGCCCTCGGCCACGATGCGAGCCGCGCCGCCGACCAGCGTGCTGACCATGAGCATGCCGATGAGAGAGAGGATCAGGTTGGCGTCGAAGCTCAGGTGGAGGTGCGGGGGCGCATAAAAGAGCCGCCGCGCCACCGCCACCCCCAGCGACACCAGCACCAGCACCGCGAACACATCCAGGAACAGCGCCACCGCGGGGACTTCGTCCGGGTAGGGGATCGGCAGGAACGGCGCCAGCCCGCGGATCAGCGCCCAGTTGAAGCAGAGCGCATAGACGACGAATCCCCAGAAGATGAGGAAGTGCGGCAGGCCGATGCTCCGCTCGTTGAAGAGGCGCGGCTGAAGCAGGACGTGTTTGAGAAAATGGCCGAGCCGGCGCGGGAGCCGGTCGAACCGGTTCTCGTAGCGGCCCTGGCGGAGCAGGCCGATCAGCCGGGCGATGCGCCAGCCGAAGACCGCAAAGGCGGCCAGCGCCAGCGCCCACAGCAGCGCCACTCCCGGGAGCCCGAACAGGCTGAATTTGACTGGATCCATGGCGGAAACGCGCGGGCGCAGGAGCGTCAGCCGCGACGAGCTTTCAGGCGGTCGGTGAGCAGCGGGATGAACTCGAGGGCGTCGCCCACGATCCCGTAGTGCGCGCCATCGAAAATGGGCGCCTTGGCGTCGGTGTTCACCGCGATGATGCACTGCGAGCCCTGCATGCCCTCCCAATGCTCGGGAGCGCCGCTGATGCCCAGCGCCAGGTAGAGCCGCGGCTTGACGTTCATGCCGGACTTGCCCACCTGCCGGCTGAGCGGCAGCCACCCCTGGTCGATCACCGGCCTGGAGGCGCAAACCGCTCCCCCCAGCGCCGCCGCCAATTCCTCCGCCATCCCCACGTTGTCCTGCGTCTGGATCCCCCGGCCCACCGCCACCAGCACCTTCTCCTTGGTGATGTCCACATCCCCCGTCTCCGGCTCGATGTAGCGCTCGAACGTCTCCTTCGGCGCCGTCACCGTCACGCCCGCCGCCTCGACCGGCGGCGCCTTGTCGCTGCGTCCGGCGTCGGCGGGAAAGGCCCCGGGGTAGATGCCGGCGATCCCGCAGGCGCCGCCCAGGCGCACATCCGCCAGGATCTTGCCGCCGTACATCTGGCTGGTGAGCCGCACCGCGCCCTCCTCCGCTTGCGCCTGGCGCACGTTGTTCACAAAGGGAAGGCCCGTCCGCGCCGAGAGAATGGAGCCGACTCCCATGCAGACGTTGGTGGCCCCGATCAGGACCAGCCCCGCCTGCTCCTTCTCGATGACCTGGCGCAACGCATCCGCCATCGTCCCGGGCGGGGCCATGTTCAGCCGGGGATCCTCGGCCGTGAGCGCCTTGTCCGCCAGGCCCAGCCGGGCCGCCAGCGGCGCCCCTTCGCTTCCCAGCACCAGCGCGCTCAGCGGCGCCCCCAGCGCATCCGCCAGCCTCCGGCCCAGCCCCAGCATCTCGAACGAGATGTCCGACAATTGCCCGCGCACCTGCTCCGCCAGCATCAAAATCGGTTTGGCCATAGCTCCTCCATGCCTAGATCACGCTGTTCTTCGACAGCAGTTCCACCACCTTGTCCGCCACTTCCTCGGGCGCGCCCTCGATCATCACGGCCCGGCCCGCCGCCTCCGGTTTGTACATCCGCTCGACTCCCACCCGCGCCGGCTGCTCCACCGCGCCAGCGTCCACCGTCTCGATCCTGGCGGTCTTCATCGCCGCCCGCACCTTGGCGATGGGCACGTAGCGGGGCGGTTTCTCGGCAGACTGGATGCCCAGCACCGCCGGCAGCGGCAGGGTGAACTCGCCGCGCAACCCGCCGCTGAACTCGCGCGTGACCTTCACCGCCCCCCCAGCCGGCGCCACCTGCGTGACCACGCACGCGTAGGGCAGCCCCAGCGCCTCCGCCAGATAGGGGCCCACCTCGCCCTCGAGGTCGTCGATCGACTGGCTGCGCAACAGGATGAGCGTGTCCGGCGCCAGCGCCGGCCCGCCCGCCTTCAGAAAGCCCGCCAGCAGCCGCGCCGCCGCCTCGCTCTGCGCCGCCCCCAGGTCCCCGGTCAGCTTCACCGCCCGGTCCGCTCCCTTGGCCAGCGCCGTGTAAAGGATGTCGTCCACCTCGGGCGTCTCCAGCGCCGCCACCGTCACGGTCCCGCCGTGTTTCTCCTTCAGCAGCACAGCTTCCTCCACCGCGTGCTCGTCCGGGTCGTTCGGCTTGAACCTCAGGATGTCCGCGTCCAGCGACTTGCCGTCGCCGCCGATCTCCAACTCCTCCACCGTGTCCGGCGCCAACCTCAACAGCACGAAGATGTTCATAGGCGGATTAGAATGTTTGGGGGATTTGTGACTGCGTTATTTCTTGAACGGATCACATAGGGCTTTGCCAGCGATACCAGACTATTCGGCCCCGTTATCAGGGTCTCAACAATTCTTGCCATTCATTGCACATGAATTGGCCAGGGCGTGAGGCGTCCTTCGCCCGCTTTCGGCGGCGGGCGCGTCGCCTCAGACGATTGGAGACCAATGGAGTGGAGCGGGGCCTGGCGCGAATGAGGCCCAGGACGGCCCGGGAAGCGATCTGCGCTCGAAAAGCGCGAAAAAACGGCTCGCAAAGAAAGGCATCCGCATCTTATGCATAAAGCGCACTGATACTAGGGGAAGAGGGGCGCACGCGAAAGCCGGTCGGACCGATGGGCGTTAGGGCAGGCCGCGGCTGAAAGACGCCCCGGCGAAGACGCGCGCAGGGGGAGGAGCGGTTTCGGACAAGGCGCTGCCGCTCAGCCGACGCTGCGGGCCAGCGCGTTCCTCCAGGCGTTGACGGCCTTGAGCTGAATTTCCCGGGCGTCGCCTTCGGTGTCCGCGTAGTAGTTCACCGGTCTCGCCCCGCCGCGCAGGACCAGGCTGACCGTCCATTGTTCCTCGTCCTCATCCTCGTTGGGAGGGTAAACGACGACGGCGGCGAGGCCGTCCGTGGCAAAGACATCCCCTTCGATCTCGAATAGCGAAGTCATATGATGTTCGGACTGTCCATCCCGGGAGTTCAGGAGCGACTGGACGCAATCTAGCCCTTCTGAATCCGAAAGTCGAGCGCGCGCCGCCTGCGCGCACGCCGCGGGGCCGGTTCTATACGGAGCGTCATAAATCCACGATGCCGGGTCAGGGGACCCGGCCTACAGGGGCTTGTAGGCCGCGTGCCCTCACGCGGCGAGACTTCTGACGTTGTGTCTAGAGCGGCGGGAGGCTGGGTCGGGAGGGCGCCGGCGCTGCGCGGTTACCTGGGCTGCCAGCGGCGGGTTCCGCCCTTGGGCAGGCTGACCTCCTCGGCCTGGGTCCCGCAGCGCAGGAGAAAAGTCCCGCCCTTTTCCGAACGCAACCTGGCTTCGGTCAGGCGGCCGCCGGCCCAGCTCATGTCCACTTCCGCGCCGCCGCGGGCCCGGAGGCCCTTCGCCGAGCCGCTTGCCCAGGTCTTGGGCAGGGCGGGCAGAAGCTCGATTTCGCCCGCGTGCGATTGCAGCAGCATCTCGGCAACGCCCGCCGTGCCGGCCGAGTTGCCGTCCACGCAAAAGATGTTCTCCGGCGCGCCGGCGATGCCGCCACGCGAAAACGTCAGCAGGTTGGCGTCGGTGTCCTCGCGCAGCAGGCCGAGGACGTGCTTGCGCGCCTCGTCGCCGTCGCCCAACCGCGCGAAGAACACGATGAGGTTGCCGCGGCTCCACTCGACATCCTCCCAGTCGCGCCGCCCGATGCGGCGATCGAGAGTCACCCGGGCGGCCCGCGCCAGCTCCGGCGTCGCCCGGGGCGTGATCTGCTCGCTCGGAAAGAGCGCGATGAGATGCGTGGTATGGCGGTGATTGGGGACCGCCTCGTCGAAATCCTCGAGCCACTCCATCAATTGCCCATGCCGGCCGATCCGCAGCGGCGGCAGCTTCTTCAGCGCGGCCTCCAGCCTGGCGCGGAAGGGCTCATCCACGCCAAGCATCCGGCTGCCTTCGATGCAGGCGGCGAAGAGATCGCGCGCCAGCACGGTGTCGCAAGTCGGCCCCATGGACTCGCTGCAGGCGCCCTGGCCGCCAGGCGCGACGAAGGCGTTTTCCGGCGAGGTCGAGGGCCCCGTCACCAGCCAGCCGCGCTTCGGATGCTCGACCATGTAGTCGAGGAGGAACTCGGCGGCCTCCTTCAGGGTGGGATAGGCGCGCCGGCTCAGGAACTCCCGATCCCCGGTGAACCGCCAGCGCTCCCACAGGTGCGAGCCGATCCAGATGCCCCCGGTCGGATGCATGCCCCAGCCCAGCCCCCAGCCCGGCGCCGTGTAACCCCAGGGATTGGTGAACACGTGACAGACCCAGCCCCCCGCGCCATAGACCGTCCGGGCCGTTCGGCGCCCTGGAACGCGCAGCGACTCGATCAGCCGGAAGAGCGGCTCGTGGCACTCGGAGAGGTTGCAGACCTCCGCCGGCCAGTAGTTCTGCTGGGTGTTGATGTCGAGGTGGAAATCGCAGGTCCAGCCCATGTTGCAGGCAAGGTTGTCGTTCCAGATGCCCTGGAGGTTGGTGGGCAGCGGCGAGTCCTCGCGCGATCCGGCAATGAGCAGGTAACGGCCATACTGGAAGAATTGGGCCACCAGGGCCGGATCGTCTTCTCCCTGGCGCAGCCGGGCCAGCCGCTGGTCGGTGGGCAGCGCGGCGGCAGGCGAGGCGCCAAGATCCAGGGATACTCTGCGGAAGAGCGGCTGGTAATCGGCCTCATGCCGCCGACGCAGCTCATCCCAGGACCGCGCCGCGGCCGTCATCTGCCCGGCGCACCTCTGCGCCGGCTGTCCGCCGCCAAACGTGGTGTTCAGGGCGATGAGCAAGGTCACCGCGTCCGCGTCAGCCACCTCGATGGCGCCCTCCCGCGCCGTCGCCCGGCCGCCCTCCGGGAACGCGCGAACCAGGCCCGCCAGGGAAACGCCGGTCTTGCCGTCGCTGTGCTTGTTCTCCCGGGCGTCGGCGGCGATCGCCAGGCTGTCGCCGCCCCGGGACAGCGCGCGCGCCGGCTCGCGGTTTGGCCGGAAGGTCGCTCGGAAGGAAATCCGGCCCGGCTTGTCGGCCGTCAGCCGGAGGGCGATGACGTTGTCCGCGTGCGAGGCGATGGCATGCCGCTCAAAGCGGGTGTCGCCCACCGAGTAGCTCACCGAGGCCGCCGCCCGGTCGAGGTCCAGGTCGCGGCGGTAGTCGCGCAGGGGGCCATCCTCGTGGCGCATTTGAAGCAGCAGGTCACCCACGGGCAGGTGGGTGCCGTAATTGCCTTGTCGCCCGAGCAGGTGGCGGCTGATCAGGTCGGCGGCCTTGCGATATTGCCCGGCAAACAGGAGCCCGCGAATCTCGGCAAGATGTTCCTTCCCGGCGGGATTGTCGTGGGTGGCATCGGGCGCCCCGGACCA
>JAKLEJ010000162.1 GCA_022711695.1 Verrucomicrobiota bacterium
CTGTCCCCACGTCCAGGCTTTCTTTCCCGGAACCTGCTGGTGGTTGGCGTAGGAGACCACGCCGCGATCCGAGCCGTCGTCGTAGGAGCCGAAGAAGTCCTGGTCGCAATGCCAGGCGAAGATGGAGGAGGCATCCTGGTAGTTCGTGCCCCGGGTGAGGTCCTTGCCGTGATCGATGGGCCAATCGAAGAACTTCTCCGCCCCGTGATCGGTGCCCAGGGTCATCGGGTAGATGAATCGAAAGCCCGGGGTGTTGGGCATGGCGGTGCAATTCCAGAAATAGTAGGGCCGGATGGTCTCGGTGGGGTTGTAGATGCGAATGCGCTCCTCGATGAAACTGCGGCCCGGGCGCAGGGTGACGATCACCGTCCACTTTGTGCCATAGATGCGCTCGGTTTCGCCGATGGCGACCGACCGTGAGCCATCCTTCTCTGCCGGCAGAATCTCGACCGCGACGGGCTGCATACAGCCCACGGTGTGGCCTTGAGGGCCCGTGTTCCACTCGACGCCGCCGCTGGTCCAGGCGCCACACTGGCCAATGAGCCCCGGCTTGATGACGTTGTTCACGTAAAACATGGGCCGGCCGGCGGTCTTGTCGATGACCTCGTGGATCTTCCCGCCCAACTCCGGCAGGAAAACGATCCGGAGGTATTCGTTCTCGAGAATGACCGTCCGATAGGTGCGGTTGGTCTTGTCCCGGCTCAGGAAATCGAGCATCGGGTACGGGTAGATGTTCACCTTGTCCGTGCCCCGGAAATAGGGATGCTTGACTGCCGCCCAGGGATAGGTGGGCAGGGTAAGTTCGCCCCGGGAAGCCTTGACGGCGGCCGCATGAGCGCCGCTCCCGGCAACCGCCAGCATCAGCCACACGAGCCCACGCCCAAGGCCGCCGCGCCAGCGCGAAATGGGAAGAAGTGCAAGGAGGGGAAGCCGTCCCGGGATGGGTGTTCCGTTGCGTGACATGCCCCGATCTTCACCCCGCCCACCAGCCCTTGGCAATGCCAAACCGGGCCTCGCCCCGGCGATAAAAAGAGGGCGACGAGTTCGTCGTCGCCCTCGGAATGCGCTTGCGGGCCGCGGCCGCCCGCCGCCGTCGGATCAATACTCGCGCTGGCGGTTCTTGCCGGGCTGCGGAACGGGGTACTTGCCGTCGGGCCCCGGCATGAGCGGCGCGGGCGAATTGGCGTCCAGCTTGTCCAGCCCGGGCGCGAACTCGTGCTCGCAGTCAAGGAGTTCCTCCATGGTGACCTCGCGGCCGGTGTGCGCGGCCATGCGGCCCAGGGAGGTGGCGGCGCTGGCCATGACGCCGCGCTCGACCTCGTTGTAGGGTTTGTCGGCGCGAATGGCCGCCACCAGCGCGTCCCATTCGTTCTGGTAGGGGTCGCCCTGGCCGGCCGGGACTTTGGATTCCCAGATCATGTCCGAGCGCCGCGGGGTTTGCCCCTTGAAGATGGCCGAGGGCATCCCGCAGTCGCCGCTCTTGGAAACGATCGCGCTGCCCTTGGTGCCATGGATGTAGCTCGAGTAGATGTCGTCGCAGCCGGTCATGCAGCGCCCGTCGAAGTTGAACTTGGTCCCGTCCGCGTAGGTGTATTCCACGGCGTAGATGTCGAAGTTCTGGTCCACGCTGTCGCCGCGGTAGTGGCGTCCGCCCAGGGCCTGGGCCTTCACCGGCCAGGCGTTCTTCATCCAGCCCAGGTGATCGATGATATGGATGTAGAAGTCGCTGTAGTTGCCGCCGCTGGCCCAGAGGAAGCTGTGGAAGCGCCGGACCTGGTAGTTCATCTCGGTGATGCCGGGCGGTTTCGGGGGCGAGGAAAAGAAGCCCACCGGCCCGTGCATGCGGTAGCCGCGCTGCAGGATGATCTCGCCCAGCTCGCCGTCGTGGACGCGCTTGGCCAGGTCCTGGAGCGCGCGGCTGTGGCGGGACATCAGGCCCACGCCGACCTTGAGGTTCTTGGCCGTGGCCGCTTCGCCCAGTTTGAGCATGCGCTTGCTGGTGGGGCCATCCACGGTGACGGGCTTCTCCATGAAGACGTTCAGGCCCTTTTCGATGGCATAGGTGAAATGAACCCAGCGGAAGGCCGGCGGGGTGGCGAAGATGGCCACGTCCCCCGGCTTGAGGCAATCCAGGGCCTTCTTGTAGGCGTCGTAGCCGACGAACTTGCGGTCCTGGGGCACATCCACCTGGTCGGGCTTGGAGCGCTTGAGTTCGTTGAAGCTGTTGTTGAGCCGGTCTTCGAAGGCGTCGGCCATGGCGACGAGCTTGATGGGGCCGCCCTTGGTCGAGAGGGCCTGAACGGCGGCGCCGCTGCCCCGGCCGCCGCAGCCCACCAGGGCGACCTGGAGGGTGTTGTTCTCGGCCGCGTGCACATGCGGTATGGCCACGCCCGCCAGGGCCGTGGCCGCCGCCACACGGCTGGTGTTCTTCAAAAACTCCCGACGCGATGTCAGATTCTCTTGGGTATTGCTCATATGTTGGAGAATACTGACAGGACCGGGCGTTCTGTCATTCAAAAAAAGGGCCACTTCCCCGTTGAAAAAGGAGGCGTGGTCCGGTTTGATGACCGGCGCTGTGTTTACCGAAATCCGATCCATCCATTTTTCCGGGATTTGCGGCACCGCCATGGCCGCCGTGGCCGCCGCAATGAAAGACAAGGGCTTCAGCGTCACCGGCTCCGACCAGAACGTCTATCCGCCCATGTCCACATTTCTGGCCGAACGCCAGATCGAGGTCGCCGAGGGCTACGCCGAGCCGAACCTGGCGCATCGGCCGGACCTGGTGGTGATCGGCAACGCCCTGTCGCGCGGCAATCCCGAGGTCGAGGTGGTGCTCGAGCGCAAGCTGCGCTATTGCTCGCTGCCGGAGCTGCTCAAGGAGTTCTTTTTGCGGGGCAAACGCTCGCTGGTGGTGAGCGGCACCCACGGCAAGACCACCACCACCTCGCTGCTGGCCTGGGTCTTCGAGCACAACGGCCTCAACCCCAGCTTTCTCATCGGCGGCATCCCCAACAATTTCGGCCAGGGCGCCCGCATCACCGACAGCGAGTGGTTCATCCTCGAGGGCGACGAATACGACACGGCCTTCTTCGACAAGCGCAGCAAGTTCACGCACTACATGCCGGAGCTGGCCATCGTCAACAACCTCGAGTTCGACCATGCCGACATCTTCAAGGACGTCCCGGCCATCCAGAACAGCTTTCGCCATTTTGTGCGGCTGGTGCCGCGCAACGGGCTGCTCCTGGGCAACGGGGACGACCCCAACGTGGCGCCCCTGCTCGACGTGACCCACTGCCCTGTCAAGCGCTTCGGGCTCGGAGACGACAACGCGGTGCACGCCTTCAACCTGCGCTACGGGGCCACCGCCACCGAGTTCGAGCTGCCCAGCTTCAAGTATCACCTGGACATGCTGGGCGAGTTCAACGTGCGCAACGCCCTGGGGGTCATCGCCGCCGCCAAGCACTACGGCCTCAAGAACCACCAGATCCAGGCCGCCTTCAGCACCTTCAAGGGCGTCAAGCGCCGGATGGAGGTCCGGGGCATCGTCGGAGGCGTCACGGTGATCGACGACTTCGGGCATCACCCCACCGCCATCCGCCAAACGCTGGCGGCGCTCCGCCTGCGCTACCCCGGCCAGAAAATCTGGGCGGTCTTCGAGCCTCGCTCGAACACCACGCGGCGCAATGTCTTCCAGAAGGAACTGGCCACCGCCTTCGACGCCGCCGATGCGGTGGTGGTTTCGCAGGTGGCCCGGCTGGAGCAAGTCCCGGAGAACGAGCGGCTCAACCCGGTGCAACTGATGAAAGACCTGCAGGCCGGCGGCAAACCCGCCGCCTACCTGGCCGACGCGCCCGCGATCGTCGAACACCTCGGCGGGCAGCTCAATGGGGGCGACGTCGTCTGCGTGTTCAGCAACGGCGGCTTTGGCGGCATCCACCAGAAGCTGCTGGAGCGGCTCAAGCGCTGAAGGCATGGCCGCCAGGAAGCCAGCCGCCGAGGAAGCCCGGGCGCAGGAGTTCATGCGCCTGGCCATCCGGCTGGCCCGGGCGGGCATGCGACGCGGGCAAGGCGGGCCCTTCGGCGCGGTGATCGTGAAGGGCCGGAAAGTGGTGGCCCGGGGCGTGAACCGCGTGACGTCGGCAAACGACCCGACCGCGCACGCGGAGGTCGTGGCCATCCGCCGCGCCTGCCGCAAGCTGGGGCGCTTCCATCTGACGGACTGCGAGCTCTACACCAGTTGCGAGCCGTGCCCCATGTGCCTGGCGGCCGCCTATTGGGCGCGCATCCCGGTGGTGTATTACGCCAACACGCGCCGCGATGCGGCGGCCATCGGCTTCAGCGACGCCTTCCTGTATGACGAACTGGCCCGGCCCCTGCACCGCCGCAAGCTGAAGATGCGGCAGTTGCTGCGGGCGGAGGCCCAGGCGGGCTTCCTCGAATGGCGCGACAAGCCCGACAAAACGACCTACTGAGCGCGCAGGGCCGCGGATTCGGTTTGCCAAAAACGTTGACGCTGCCGCGCGCCGTTCCGTAAATATTAGCTTTTCCGGCCGCCTGGCAGGAGAGAAGCCAACCCGATTGGACGCGGAAGAAGCCAGGCAACAAAGACGCTCGAATGAATCTGCACGAATACCAGGCAAAGAAACTGCTGGCGGCGCACGGCGTGGCCGTGCCTCCCGGGGACGTATGCGATACCGCCGAGGAGGCCAAAGCGACGGCGGGCAAACTGTTCGCGGAGGGCTACAAGCGGGTCATCGTGAAATCCCAGATTCACGCCGGCGGGCGGGGACGCGGGGTGTTCAAGAACGGCCGTAAAGGCGGGGTGAAGATCTGCGAAACGACGGCCGAAGTTTACGCCCATGCGCGGAACATGCTGGGCCAGGTGCTGGTGACCAAGCAGACCGGGCCGGAGGGGCGGCTGGTGAGCAAGGTGCTGGTGGAAAGCGCGCTGGCGATCGACCGCGAGCTCTTCGTGGCGGTGGTGCTGGACCGGACGATTTCGCGGCCGGTGGTGATGGTGTGCCAGGAGGGCGGCGTGGACATCGAGGAGGTGGCCGCCAAGACTCCGCACTTGATCTGCCGGGAGGTCGTGGACCCGGTGATGGGGCTGATGCCCTACCAGGCCCGGCGGCTGGCGCTGCGCCTGGGGCTCAAAAGCGAGCTGATCCACCAGGCCGCCAGGCTCCTGATGGGAGTTTACCAGGCCTGGTGGAAATGCGAGGCCACCCTCGTCGAGATCAACCCGCTTCACGTGGTCGAGGACATCGACGGCAACCAGACGCTGGTGGCGGTGGACAGCAAGATCGCGCTGGACGACAACGCCCTTTACCGGCAGGCCGAGCTGCAGGAACTGCGCGACCTGGCGGAGGAATCCCCGCTGGAAGTCGAAGCCAGCAACTACAACCTGAGCTACATCAAGCTGGACGGGAACATCGCCTGCCTGGTGAACGGGGCGGGCCTGGCGATGGCCACGATGGACATCGTCAAGCACCACGGCGGCCGCCCGGCCAACTTCCTGGATGTGGGCGGCGGGGCCAAGCCCGAACAGGTGGCGGCGGCCTTCAAAATCATTCTCAGCGATCCCAACGTCAAAGCGATCCTGGTTAACATCTTCGGAGGCATCATGCAATGCGACATCATCGCCCAGGGGATCGTCGCGGCGGTGAGGGAAACCAATCTCACCCTCCCGCTGGTTGTCCGGCTCGAGGGCAACAACGTCGAGCCGGCCCGCGCCATCATCGCCGAGTCCGGCCTGCCGGTCATCGCCGCCGATTCCATGGCCGACGCCGCCCGCAAGGTCGTTCAAGCCGTGCCCCGCTGACCCTCAAACGCTGCCGACTTATGGCCATTCTCGTCACCCCCGAAACCAAAGTCATCGTCCAGGGCATCACCGGGCATTTCGGCGCCCAGCACACCCGCCTGAGCCTGGCCTACGGGACCCGCATCGTCGCCGGCGTGGTCCCCGGCAAAGGCGGAGACCGTTTCGACGACACCGCGCCCATCTTCAACACGGTGGCCGAGGCCGCCCAGGCCACCGACGCAACCGTGTCGGCGGTGTTTGTGCCTCCGCCCTACGCGGCCGACGCCATCCTCGAGGCGGTGGATGCCGACCTGGAGCTGGTCGTGTGCATCACCGAGTTCATCCCGGTGAAGGACATGATCAAGGTGCATCGCGCCATGACCGGCCGCAAGACGCGGCTCCTGGGACCCAACTGCCCCGGGATCGTC
Organism: Verrucomicrobiota bacterium; assembly: GCA_022711695.1. Taxonomy (GTDB): domain Bacteria; phylum Verrucomicrobiota; class Verrucomicrobiia; order Limisphaerales; family JACRJZ01; genus JACRJZ01. The sequence goes on from JAKLEJ010000162.1 coordinate 6,229, forward strand.
ACGCCCGGCCCCGGCGAGCATTCCCACGGCGGCTGCCGGATCGGCATCGCCCCCGGCTACATTCACAAGAAAGGCCACGTGGGCGTCGCCTCGCGCAGCGGCACGCTCACCTACGAGGCCGTGTGGCAGCTCACCCAGCGCGGCGTCGGGCAGTCCACCAGCGTGGGCATCGGCGGCGACCCCGTGCACGGCACCTCGCATCTCGATGTCGTCAAGATGTTCAATGACGATCCGGACACGCACGGCATCATTTTGATCGGCGAAATCGGGGGCAGCAGCGAGGAGGAGGCCGCCGCCTGGATCCGGCAGCACTGCCGCAAGCCCGTGGCGGCCTTTGTCGCCGGGGCCACCGCGCCCCCGGGCCGGCGCATGGGCCACGCCGGGGCCATCATCAGCGGCGGCAAAGGCACCGCCGCCGCCAAAATCGCCGCCTTCAAGGAAGCCGGAATCGCCGTGGCCCCGACGCCGTCGGACATCGCCGAAACCCTGCTCAAAATCCTCTAGCGCGGGGGCCTGCCAACCCATCCATCTCCCAGGCCGCCCCGCCCGCTCCACACCTCATGCACTTGCTGGGCATCGTTCATCTCCTGCTGAACCTGGTGGGGCTGCTGCTCTGGCTGCGCTGGCGCGAGGAGATGCTCCAGTCCACGCGGCGCAGCGGCCCAAGCCTGATGCACACGCTCCGGAGGACCTCGAACTCCGCCGGCCGCCGCTGGAGCTGGCTGGGGCTGCTCGGGCTGCTGATCGTGCTGCGGGCGCTGGGCTACTGGCACATCGGCTCGGCGGTGCGCTGGGCGCCGGCCATCGACCTGGGCGCCATGGTCATCAGCTTCCGCAGCGACCTCCTCGGGCGCATCCTGGTCTTTTCGCTCCTGAGCCAGGCAGTCTTCATCGCGTGCTTCTACTTCTGGCTGTTCTTTCTGTCGGCGGTGAACCGGCGGGTTTCGGACAGCGACCCCTTCCAGAACCGGGTGCGCGCGCATCTGGGCTGGCTGGAGAGGTGGCCGGCGCTGCTCAAAGCCCTGCTCCCCTTCCTGCTGACCGGGGCGCTCTGGCTGGCGCTGGAGCCGCTGCTGGGGCGACTGGGCTACATTCGACCCGCCACCTCGCTGGGCCACACCGCCCAGCAGGCCCTGCTCATCGGCCTGGCGTCGTTCCTCGTCTGGAAATACCTCATTGCCGGCCTGCTCCTCCTGCACCTGGTCACCAGCTATGTTTATCTGGGGAACTCGCCCTTTTGGACGTTCATCAGCGTGACCGGCCGCAACTGCCTGAAGCCCCTGGCGTGGCTCCCCCTGCGCATGGGGCGGATCGATCTCGCGCCCCTCCTCGGCGCCGCCCTGGCGCTGTTCCTGGCCGAAGTCCTGGACCGCCGCCTGCCGGAGCTGTTTCGCAGCCT
>JAKLEJ010000163.1 GCA_022711695.1 Verrucomicrobiota bacterium
GAGCGGCGCGCCGGACTTCGTTGTGCGGTTTATTGTTGCGGATGGCGTCCAGCAGCACGTCCCACTCCGCCTGCCATGGATTGACCGTTTCCTTGGGCGGGCGCCAGGCCACGTTGCTGCGGTCGGTGTGCTGGTCCTTGTAGATCCAGCAGTCCGGCGCGTGGACGTCGCCCGAGAATTTGGCGGCGCATTTCGTGCCGTGGACGAAGGTCGAAAAGTCGGTGTGGCACTTGGGAATGTAACGGCCCGTGACCAGGGCCTTCGTGCCGTCGGGGAAGGTGTATTCGATCGAGTAACTGTCGAGGTTCTGGCTGGCGTCGGTGCTGCCGGCGAAGCGCCCGCCCACGCCGTGCGCCGACACCGGCCAGGCGTCCTTGATCCAGAAGCACTCGTCGATCTGGTGGATCATCAACTCGATGAAGATGCCGCCCGAGGACCACATGAATTGGAAGGGATGCCCCGGGCTGAGCTGCCAAAGCAGTTCGTTCTGGCCCTTGGGAAAGGGCCCCATGAAGTAGCCGGGGTCCATGCGGTAGGCTCGGACCATCGTCACCTCGCCCAGCGCTCCGTCGCGGATCTTCTGGATCATCGCCTGCCGCGCCGAGGAGTGCCGGGCCATCAGGCCGCAGGCGATCTTCAGGTTCTTCTTCTGCGCTTCCTCGCCGGCCTTGAGCAGGCGCTTGATGCCGCCGGGATCGGCCGCAAAGTCTTTTTCCATGAATACGTTCACGCCTTTTTGCACGGCGTACTCCAGGTGAACGGCGCGGAAGGCGGCGTGCGTGGTCAGCAGGGCCACATCGCCCGGCTTCAGGCAGTCGATGGCCCGGCGATAAGCGTCGAAACCCAGGAAGCGGCGCTCGGCCGGCACGTCCACGCGCTCGCCCAGGTGCTGGCGCAGCACCGCGTACTTTTCGTCGAGCCGGTCCTGGCGGATGTCGGCCATGGCCACGAGCTTGACGGGGGTGAAGGCGAGTTCGCCGGGCGAGGCCTGCCGGCCCGAGGTGTCCCCCAAGACCAAACCGCCGGCCGACATGGCGTTGGCCACCGCGCCCGCGCCGCGATTGCCGCAGCCGATGAGCGCGAGCTGGATGGTGTTGTTCTCCGCGGCGTGCACGTGCGGCAGAACCACTCCGCCCAGCGCCGACGCGGCCGCAAGCTGAGTGGAGGTCTTGATGAATTCCCGGCGCGAGGAGAGACGGCTTCGATTCGTGTTCATGGCGAGCATGCTCAAGACAAACGCCCTCGGTTGTCGAGCTTGAATCCGCGCGTCGAGGCGCCCGGAAGCTCCTGGCCCCGCCGGCGCGAGGCGGGGATGGGGCCCCATTCAAAGGGTTGAAAAAGCCGGGGAAGAGAGTAGGATTCAACTCATGGCGTCGCATTCTGCTATGACACTCGAGGAAACCATTGCATCCCGGCAGTCCGTTCGGGCCTACCAGGACCGGCCCATCGAGGAGGAGCAACTCATCTCGGTGCTGGCGGCAGCCAACCGCGCGCCCTCGGCCGGCAATCTGCAGGCTTATGAAATCCTGATCGTGCGGGACGCGGACCGCAAGAACCGGCTGGTGGGAGCGGCCCTCAACCAGGAGTTCCTGGCGCAGGCGCCGGTGGTGCTGGTCTTTTGCGCGCACCCGGCCCGCTGCGCCAAGTACGGAGAGCGCGGCCGTCGTCTCTACTGCATTCAAGATGCCGCGGCGGCCGTCAGCTACGCGCAACTGGCGGCGACGGCGCTTGGGCTGGCCACCTGCTGGGTGGGGGCGTTCGACGACGAGAAGGTGGCGCGGATCCTGGACCTGCCGCCCGATCTGCAGCCGGTGGCCATGCTGCCCCTGGGATACGCCGCCGAGACCCCCCAGCGCGCCGCACGCCGTCTGCTGGCGGACTTGGTGCGCGACCTGCCGACCCTGCTCTGAGGCGTTCATGAACTTCCCGCTGCTCTACGAAATCAACGCCCGGTGCTGGCTGCGTGAATTGTCCGAGCGCCAGGGCGCGCGCGTAACGCTGGGCAGCGTGCCCGAGAGCGAGATCGAAGGCTGGCAGCGCCTGGGGATCACCCACCTCTGGCTGATGGGCGTGTGGGCGACCGGCCCGCGCAGCCGCGCCTGCAGCCGGAACCTGCCGGGTCTGCGCAAGGCCTGTCGGGAACTGATGCCGGACTTCTCGGTGGCGGATATTGCGGGTTCGCCCTTTGCCGTCGCCGGCTACGAGGCGCCCCGGCAGGTGGGCGGGGCGGCTGGCTTGAAGAAGCTGCGCGGCCGCCTGGCCGCCCGGGGCATCAAGCTGATCCTGGACTTCGTCCCCAACCACACTGCCCTCGACCATCCCTGGGTCTCGGCCCACCCGGATTACTATGTGCAGAGCGCCGCGCCCGCGCGCGAGACGTTCCGCGAGGAAACCGCCGCCGGCCTCTGTCATATCGCCTTTGGCAAGGACCCGTTCTTCTCAGCCTGGGTGGACACCGCCCAGCTCGATTATCGCAATCCCGCCACCCGCGCCGCCATGACGGCGGAACTTCGAGCGCTGGCGGGTGTCTGCGATGGCGTCCGCTGCGACATGGCCATGCTGGCGCTCAACGAGGTCTTTGCCCGGACCTGGGCGCATTTTCCCAGTCCGCATCCGGCGCCCGAGACCGAGTTCTGGCGCGAGGCCATCGCCGCGGTGCGGCAGGACCAGCCGGACTTCCTGTTTCTGGCCGAGGCCTACTGGGACCTGGAGGGGCGGCTGCAGGAGCAGGGGTTCGACTACACTTACGACAAGCGCCTCTACGATTACCTGGTCTCGCGCAACCATCCGGACGTGCGCCGCCATCTCCTGGCCCTGCCGTCCCAGTTCCTGCGCGCCAGCGCCCATTTTCTCGAGAATCACGACGAGCGGCCGATCCACTCCCTGCTGAACTGGCCCGAGCACCGGGCCGCCGCGCTGGTCACCCTGGCCTGTCCCGGCCTGCGCCTGTTGCATGAGGGGCAGTTGACCGGCAACACGGTCCGCGTGAGCGTGCATTGCGCCCGCCGCCCCCCGCCGACGCTGGATCCGCAGGTGCGGGATTGGTACGAGAAGCTTCTCGGCGCGCTTGCGCGCACCGCCGTGGGCCGGGGCGAGGGACAGGCGATTCGCGCCAACCCAGCCTGGGACGGGAATCCCACCTGGCAGAGTTTCGTCGTCTTCCAGTGGCAGGGTCAGGGCCCCGGGTTTGACCTGGCGGTGGTGAACCTGGCCTCGCATCGGAGCCAGTGTTACGCCGTGCTGACCGCCCAGGGGCTTGGGGAGCACAATTATCGCATGCGCGATCTGCTCGGCGAGGAAACCTACGAGCGGCGCGGAGACGACCTGGTCCGGCAGGGGCTTTACCTGGACCTGCCCGAACAGGGCGCGCAGTTATTCCACTTCGAGCCCATCGCCTGACGCCCTGAGCTTTGCCATGGGCGAGGATTCTTCAGCGTTCGCGCAGGCCCCGGCCCCCGCGGCGCCGTCGTTGCCGCGTGGCCGGGTCTCGCGTATCCTCGGTCTCATCCCGCCCGGGCTCAGGCTGCCGCTGGTCCTGGCCGGCGCTCTCGCTGTTCTGGTCCTGCTGTTTTACGCGGAGGAGAATTGGCGCGGCCGCAGGGCCTGGGTTCGCTACCGCCGGGAACAGGCCGCCAGGGGAATCGCCGTGGAATGGAAGAACGTGAAGATCGCCCGGGCGCCGGAGGAGAAGAACTTCGCCCGGACCCCGTTCCTCCAGGCGGTCATCTTTCGAGGCCAGTCAGACGCGAGGCGGTGGGCGCCCTTCGCCAACGCCAGCCGCCAGCTTCCGCTGGGGGCCTGGGGGAACTGCCAGACCGGTTACGCGCTGGACTGGGAGGCTGCCGCCTTTGCCCTGGGCGCATCGACCAACCTGGCGGCCGAGGCCCTTCGCGAGCACGCCGCCGCGGCGATCCTCCGCCTCCTGGAACCCCTGGAACCGACTCTCGACGAACTGCGCGCCTCCAGCCGGCGGGAGTTCACCCAGTTCGCCGATCCGGGCGGCAACCCGTTCGATCGGACGAAAACCGCCGATTTCATGGTGGTGCGGAGCCTGACGCAAATCCTGGGCTTTCACGCCTGCGCCGACGTGGCTCTGGGCCGGGAAGAGCGCGCCCTGGCGGACCTCCGGGTCATTCACGCGCTGGCCCGGGGAATGATCGGCGGGCCCACCCTGGTCGATCACATGATCGGAGTCGCTCTTCATGGGCATCTGCAGCAGGTCTTCTGGGAAGGCTGGGCGGCTCGGCGCTGGGACGAGAAGGAGTTGACGGAACTGCAGGCAGTCTTTTTGAGCGCCGACCTGGCGGGCACGCTCTTCCAGTCTCTGCGACTCGAACGCGCCGCCCTCAACAGCCTGATCCTCGAACATGCCATCGAGGGAAGGACGCCCGCGAAGAACCCGATCCTCAGGAATGTCATCCCCATTCAGGGGCCGGGAAGCTCCGCGCTGGACCCGCTCTGGGAAAAGTTCATCCAGCGCCTGGAGGCCCAGATCCCGCGAGGGTGGTACTACCAGAACATGGTTCACTACAGCAGGATGATGGACGCGTTGGCGCCGAACCTTGCCAGGCCAGGCCCGCTTCGGCTGAGCCCCTCCGAAGCCGAGGCTTCCTGGAGCCGGGGGCAGAGCCGGATCTCGGGCGGCCCGTTCAGTTGGGTGGCTTCAGTCGGGATTCCGAACTTTCGCAAAGCAGAGATGACCGCTGCGAGGTGGCAGGCCGAAGCGGGCCTGGCTGCCATCGTGTGCGCTCTGGAGCGGCATCGCCGCATCCGGGGCGCCTACCCCGAGACGCTGCAAGCCTTGGCGCCGCAGCTTCTCGATGCTCCGGCGGCGGATCCGATCGGCGGGCAGCCCATGCGCTACCGCCGGATTGCGCCGGATCGTTTTCTGCTCTACTCGGTAGGTTGGAACGAGCGCGACGACGACGGCCGCATGGCGCTGAGGCCAGGGTCGCCGCCGTCGGTTGACCTGGAGCGGGGCGACTGGGTGTGGGCGTGGCCCCAGGAGCGCGAGCCGTCGGCGGAGCCGCCAGCGGCTCGCCCCTGAGCTGGGGCCTCTCGCGCCGGGCCTACAGCCCCGCCAAGGCGTCGAGGGAGGCCTGGGCGTGCTGCTGTTTGGTCTGCCAGTCGGCCAGGCGCGCCTTGTGCTCCTCCAGCACTTGCGGCGGCACTTTTTGCACAAAGGCCGGGTTCTCGAGCTTCTGCCGCACTTTCTCGATCTCGGCGGCGATGCGGGCCAGCTCCTTGGTCAGCCGGGCCTTTTCCGTGGCCACATCCAGCAGCCCTTCCAACGGCATCAGCAACTCGCCCAGCGGCGAGAGAGCTGATGGGGTTCCCTTCGGCGTCTGGCGGGCGGCGTCCAACTCGACCGCCTCGGCCGCCAGCAGGTTCTTCAGCACCTCGGCTTCGCTGGCCGGCAGGTCGCCGGCTGGCTTGAGGATGAACCGAACCTTCTTGTTCGAGGGAATGTTGAACTCGCGCCGCAGGCTGCGGCCCTTGCCGACCAGCTCGTACTTGGCCGTGACAAAGCGATCCACGGTTTCGTCCAAGCCGTAGTGCTCTTTTTCTTCGGCGCTCAAGGCTTTTGGCCAGCGGGCGGTCATGATCGTGGCGCCGCCCTGGTCCTGCGGCAGGTCGGCGCTGTAGCCCATGCCCTGCCAGAGTTCCTCGGTGATGAACGGCAGGAACGGGTGGAAGAGCCGCAAGGCGTGAGAGAGAATGAAATCGATCGTTGCCAGGGTGTTGGCCTTGCGGGCGTCGTCGGCCCCGTAGAGCGTGGCCTTGCTCGCCTCCACGTACCAGTCGCAATACTCGCTCCAGAAGAACCGGTAGAGCGTGGCGGTGGCGTCGCTGAACTTGTAACCGGCATACGCCGCGTCGATCTCGCGGATGGCCTGATCCAGGCGCAGCAGAATCCAGCGGTCGTCGCTCGAAAGCAGCGCCGGATCGATCTCGCCTTGAATCTCGCCGACGCCCGCGGCCCCCTGCATCTGGCGGAAGCGGCAGGCGTTCCAGAGCTTGTTGCAGAAGTTGCGGCCCAGCTCGACGTCCTTCTCGTCGAACAGCACGTCCTGGCCGAGCGGGGCGCTGCGCATGGTCCCGAAGCGGAGGGCGTCGGCCCCGTACTTGGCGATCAGGTCGAGCGGGTCGGGGGAATTGCCCAGGCTCTTGCTCATCTTGCGGCCCAGCTTGTCGCGGATGATGCCGGTGAAATAGACGTTGCGGAACGGCAAGTCCCCCATGAACTCGTAGCCCGCCATGATCATGCGCGCCACCCAGAAAAAGATGATGTCCGGCCCCGTGACCAGGTCGGTGGTGGGATAGAACTTCTTCAGCGCAGGCGTTTGCTGCGGCCAACCCATCGTGGCAAACGGCCAGAGCCACGAGCTGAACCAAGTGTCGAGGACGTCGGGGTCCTGTGCGAACCCCTGCTTCACCAGATACTCGCTGGCCGCCTCCGCCTCTGTGACCGCCTCGACTTCGATCGTGTCGGCATCCTCAGCGACCACCCGCAGCCAATACGGCGCCGCGGGTCGGTTCGGGGTTTGCCGTTCCTCCAATTCGGGGCCGTTCGGGGACAGCCCGGATCGGAGCGCGGTGTTCTCGATAATCCACGAGACGTGCTCGACGGCCCAGATCGCTTCCCCAAGCCGGGGGCTGCGCTTCAGGTCCGCTTTGGCAAAGCGGCGCCGCCACACCGGCACGCGGTGGCCCCACCAAAGCTGGCGGCTGATGCACCAGTCGCGGAGGTTGGTCATCCAGTGCGAGTAGGTTTTGGCCCAGCGCTCCGGATGAAACCGCAGCTTCTGGCAGGGCGCGCAGTCCTCTGCGCGCCGCGGCTCGCCGGGGGCGGCGAGCCCTGTCTCGTCGGGCTGCGCCACGCAAGCCGTCGCCTGCTCCACGCTTGGATACTTCAGAAACCACTGCTCGCTCAGGTAAGGCTCGATGGGCACATGGCTGCGCTGGCTGTAGCCGACGTTGTGGACATAGTCCTCCACCTTCAGCAGCAAGCCTTGCTCGGTCAATTCCTCGACCACCGCCTCGCGCGCCTCCATGCGGTCCATCCCGTCGAAGTCTTCCCCCGCCGCCGCCGTCATGTTGCCGTCGGGGCCGATGACCACGGTGAGGGGGAGCTTGTGCCGCAGCGCCATGGCATAGTCGTTCGGATCGTGCGCCGGCGTCACCTTGACGCAGCCGGTGCCGAACTTCGGATCCACAAAATCGTCGGCGATGACGGGGATGGGCTTGTTCTGGAGCGGGAGCATGAGCTTCCGCCCGACGAACTTCCGGTAGCGCTCGTCCTTCGGGTTCACGGCCACCGCCTCGTCGCCCAACATTGTCTCGGGCCGTGTGGTGGCCACCACCATGGATTCGTTCGGGAGCGGGTTGCCCTTTTCGTCGAGGAACGGGTACTTGATGTGCCAGAGCTGCCCCTTCTCCTCGGTCATCACCACCTCCTCGTCCGAGACAGCGGTGCGGGCGGCGGGATCCCAGTTCACCATGCGCTTGCCGCGGTAGATGAAGCCCTTCTGATAGAGGTCGACAAAGACCTGCTGGACGCAGCGAGAGTATTGCGGGTCCATGGTGAAGCGCTCGCGGGTCCAATCGCAGGAGGCGC
>JAKLEJ010000164.1 GCA_022711695.1 Verrucomicrobiota bacterium
ATCGACGTGACCCCCTGGGCGGCCTCCCTGGCCGCCGGAACGCATCTTCTGGCCATCCACGGGCTCAACGACGCCACCAACAGCCCGGACTTTCTCGTCCGCCCGGAACTCATCGGGGAGGCGGACGCGACTCCGACGGTGGCTGTGGGCTTTCTCCGGACGCCTACCCCGGGAGCGCGCAACAACACCGATGCCTACCCCGGCGTGGTGGCGGATACGCGGTTCAGCGTGGACCGCGGGTTCCACGAGACGCCCATTTCCGTGGGGATCACCGCCGCCACCGCCGGGGCGGAAATCCGTTATACGCTGGACGGCTCGAGGCCGACGGCGACGCACGGAAGCCTCTACGCCGGCCCGCTCGTCCTCACCAACACCGCCATTCTGCGGGCGGCCGCCTTCAAAGCGGGCTGGCTGCCCAGCGACGTGGATACCCAGACTTACCTCTTCGTGGACGACGTGGCGCGGCAGTCTCCCACCGGCCTGCCGCCGCCAGGCTGGCCCTCTTCCCCGCTCTGGTCCGGCCAGGCAATGAACTACGGCATGGACCCGCGAATCGTCACCAACGCCGCCTACAGCAACCTCATCCGCGGCGCCCTGATGTCCATTCCCTCGGTGTCGCTGGTGATGGAGCCGGGGGACCTGTTTGGCGCCCTGGGCATCTACGCCAACCCCGCCTACGACGGGCGCGCCTGGGAACGGCCCGGGTCCGTCGAGTATCTCCGCCCTGACGGCCAGGCCGGGTTCCAGGCGGAAACAGGGGTGCGCATCCGCGGCGGGCAGAGCCGGCTCCTCACCAACCCCAAGCACGCCTTTCGCCTGTTCTTCCGCTCCGTCTATGGCGATGCCTCCCTGCGCTATCGCCTCTTTCCGGACTCGTCCGTGGACCAGTTCGACGCGCTCGATTTGCGCATGGACCAGAACGATTCGTGGAGTTTCATTCCCGATTGCTGCCAGATCGCAGACAACGCCCTCTACCTGCGGGATGTCTTCTGTCGCGACCTCCAGCTCGCCATGGGCCAGCCGTCCACCCGCAGCGGCTATTACCATCTCTACCTGAACGGCCAGTACTGGGGCCTGGGCTGCACCCAGGAGCGGCCCGAAGCCAACTTCGCCGCCTCCTACTTCGGCGGCGCGGCGCCGGATTACGACGTCATCAAGGCCGACCCCGATACCAGCACCGTCTATGCGACGGACGGCGACATGGCCGGCTGGACGGCGTTCTACAATCTGATCAAGGCCGGTGTGTCCACCGAGGCCGCCTACCAGCGGCTGCTGGGCAACAACCCTGACGGCACGCGCAACCCCGCCTCTCCCGTTTACCTGGACGCCGACAACTTGATCGACTTCATGCTGAACATCGTCTTCACAGGCAACCGCGACTCGGCCATTTCCTACTTCGCACACGCCTCCCGCAACTGGTATGGCCTCTGGCCCCGCGACGGCCGGTCCGGGTTCCGCTTCATTGTGCACGACGCCGAGCTGACGCTCATGGACGTCAATTTGAACCGCACTGCGCCACCCTACGATATCGGGGACGCCTCGGTGCTGGTCAGCAGCCCGGAGTGGATGTACCAGCGCCTCCTGGCCAACCCCACCTTCCGCTTGCGCGCGGCCGACCGCATCCAAAAGCACTTCTTCAACGACGGAGCCCTGACCCCGGCGGCGAACAAGGCCCGATTCCTGGCGCGCGCGGCGGAGATCGACCAGGCGATCGTTGCCGAGTCCGCGCGCTGGGGTGACGCCCGCCGGGCCGCTCCCTACAATCGCAACGTCGAGTGGATCAACCTGGTCAACCAGCTCGCCGTCAACCCCGGCTGCTACTTCGATCTGCGGACCTCGATCGTCCTTGCCCAACTGACCAGCGCCGGCGTCTATCCCTCCCTGGCCGCCCCCTCGCTCAGCCAGTTCGGCGGCAGCGTGCCGGACGGCTACTTGCTCACGATCGGCGCCCCGGCCGGCGCGATCTACTACACGCTGGACGGAACCGATCCCCGCGCCCTGGGCGGCGGCGTGTCCTCCACCGCCAACCTCTACACGGGACCGGTGCCGCTCACTCGAAACGGCCTGGTGCGCGGGCGGGTCCTCAACGGCACGACCTGGAGCGCCCTGACGGAAGCCGCCTTCCAGGTGGCCCGCGCTTACGATGCGCTTCTCGTGACCGAGCTCATGTATCACCCGCTGCCCGGGCTGGACGAAAACGGCCAGGCGGTGGATGGCGAGGAATTCGAGTTCCTCGAGATGAAGAACGCGGGCGCGGCCCCGCTCGACCTCGGCGGACTCTCCTTTACCGCCGGCATTGGATTCACCTTCACCAACGGCGCCCGGCTCGAGCCAGGACAGTTCTTCGTGCTGGTGCGGAACCCCGCCCGGTTCTCGGCCCGTTACCCGGGTGTGGCTGTCAATGGCATCTACACCGGCAAGCTCAACAACAGCGGGGAAACCGTCGCGCTCGGCAGCCTGCTCGATCCCGCCGTCGTGTCCGTGGACTACAGGGTCACCGCCCCCTGGCCGGTGACGCCGGACGGGTTTGGCTTCTCGCTCGTGCCGGCGGACCCCAATGCCAACCCGGACCCCGACGCCGGCCGCTTCTGGCGCGCCAGCGCCCTCGTTCACGGCTCGCCCGGAGCGGACGAACCGGCCATGACCCTTCCCCCGGTGGTGGTCAACGAGGCGCTCACCGCCTCGGCGCCGCCTGCGGTGGATGCCATCGAGCTGTTCAATCCCACCGCAGCCCGCGTGGACCTGGAAGGCTGGTTCCTGACCGACGATCCCACCCAGCCGATGAAGTACCGAATCCCCGCCGGTTCGGCCATCGAGGCCGGCGGCTTCCTGGTCTTTGACGAAACCCACTTTAATCCCTCCCCGGGAACCAACACCAGTTTCGCGCTCAGTTCGACGAGTGAGGCCGTGTATCTGTTCTCGGGGGACGCCGCCACGAACCTCACCGGCTACAGCCACGGCTTCAGTTTCGGCGCGGCCGCCCCCGGCGTGACCTTCGGCCGCTGCGTGCTCAGCACTGGCGAGGAGGATTTTCCGGCGCAAAGCGTCCCCACCCTGGGCGGGACCAACGCCGCCCCCCGGGTGGGGCCGGTGATCATCGGGGAAATCCATTACCATCCGGTTGCGAGCGGCGATCCGTTCCTGGAACTCAAGAGCATCGCCGCGACCAACGTGGCCCTCTTCGATCCGCTGCGGCCCGCCAACACCTGGCAGCTCCAGGGGATCGGCTATTCGTTCCCCTCGAACCTCACGCTGCTGCCGGGCCAATTGGTCTTGCTGGTGGCGACCAACCCCGCGGTCTTCCGGGCCCGGTATTCCGTTCCGGCTGAGATCACGATTTTGGGCCCCTGGCCCGGCGCCCTGCAGGCGAATGGCGAGCGGCTGGAACTCCAACAACCTGGCTCGCCGGAGACCAACGGGGTCGTGCCCTACATCACCGTGGACGCGGTGCGCTACAACGACAAGGCGCCCTGGCCCACGGCCGCCGACGGCCGCGGACCCTCCCTGCAGCGCCGCAGCGAGGGCGCCTGCGGCAATGACCCGGCAAGCTGGACCGCGGCCTTGCCCAGCCCGGGCCGGCCGCTGCCGGCGGGAGCCGCGCCTTCGATTGTCGCGCAGCCGGCCAATGCGAACGCGTCCGTTCAGGGCACGGCCGCCTTCCAGGTCCTCGCCGCCGGCGCGCCGGCTCTTTACTATCAATGGTGCTTCAACGGCTCCCCCCTTGCCGGCGCCACCGGGGCCACCCTCCAGCTCGCCAATATCCAGGCCGACCAGGCCGGCTTGTACACGGTGTCGGTCTATAACGAGTCAGGCGCCGCGGAAAGCCAGCCGGCCCGGCTGGAGGTGCGCGTCGTCGCTACCATCGTCAACCAGCCCAAAGACGTCACCGTGCGCGTCCGGCCCGACCCCCAGGCGGCCCCCGCCACCAATGCTACGTTTACCGTCCTGGCCAGCAGCTCCAGCCCGCTCACTTACCAATGGCGGCGCGAAGGGCTCGACCTGCCCGGGCGGACCAGCCCGACCCTGACCCTCACCAACGTGCAGATTGCCGACGGAGGCGCCTACGATGTGGTCATTGCCAGCGCGGAGGGCGTCGTCGTCAGCGCCCTCGCTCAGCTTTACCCGCTGGTAACTCCCAGCTTCACCCAGCCGCCGCTTAGCCAGACCATTGTGGCGGGCGGCACGGTCACGCTGAGCGCGGCCTTCAGCGGGCATCCGGCCCCGTTCACCAACGAATGGCGGCGCGGCTCCACCGTGGTGGAAACCCACATCCTGAACGACCCGCTGGACTTCTTCACCCTGACCGTTCCGAATGTGGCCACCACGATGCAATACCGCGCCTTTCTGAAGAACGCCGCCACCAGCGGCAACGTGATCAGCCCTTTTGCCACCATCACCGTGTTGGCCGACGCGAACACGAACGGCCTGCCCGACGTCTGGGAGGCGGCTTGCGGCGTCGAGGATCCCTATGCCGACAACGACGGGGACGGCGTGACAAACTGGCAGGAGTATCAGGCCGGGACCCATCCGACCAATGTATCCAGCGTCTTGAAGGTTCAAATCGCCGTGGCGCCCGGGGGGGCGACCCTGGACTTCGAGGCGGTCTCCAATCGCACCTACACCCTCGAGTATCGGGACAGCCTGGCCAGCGGGGTGTGGAGCCGTTTGGCCGACCTCGCGGCCCGCAATACCAACTGGGCGGCAACGATCGTGGACAGCAATCGAACCGACGGCCGATTCTACCGCGTGGCGACGCCCCGGCAACCGTGAGCCTCTCCTGCTGCGCTGCCGGCGATCGCCTTCCCGCCACCCTCGATCCGGCATGCAGGACCAAACCAGCGGTTGAAAAACGCAAACCTCGAGCCGAAAACCAGAGGCGCCCCCGGCTTGCTGCGGGCAATAATGGGAAAGAATGACCGCAAGAGCCCTCACTCCCATGAAACGGACAACTCGATCGATCCTGGCAACGGTGGGTGCAACGGGCGCGATCGCTCTGGCAGCGCTGGCTGCCGAAACGGTTCCGTTGGACGGCCTGGTGGGCCAGCCCGTGGACATCGCGCCCTGGACTTACGTCTGGCGCGCTGACGTCGCGGTTCAGCACAAGCCCGAAGCCTGTTTCATTCCCCGGCGTCTCGAACGCATCGACACGGTCTATCGCCCGGCCCTCGGCCGAGTCGGCGCCGCGGCCTTGAAGAGCGAGTGCTATGTCATGCCGGACCTGGTCACGGCGCTGCCCCCTAAACCCCGCGGCCGGCTGCTCACGGGGCTGCTGTGGTCGGTGCGACTGGCGGATTACCGCGTGGAACTCCATTGGCCGGCGGGCCGGGAGATCCCTGCGCCCGATGCCGTGGAGGTTCGGGTGTATCCCACCGCCTTCGGCTGGTTTGGCTGGTGCAACGACGAGATCCTGGCAAAGCCCGAGATATCCGCCGACCGTCGCACCTGGACCTATATCCATAGCGGCCTGCCGGAGATTCCCACCGTGGTCGGCCGCACCCACCGGAGGGGTTCCGCCACAGAAATGGTCGCCGTCTTCTGCGAGGACGAACAGCCGGCCGTGCCGAGCCTTCGGTTGATCAGCCCGACGGTCGGAACCTGGCGGCGAATGGACGTCGAGATCGAATGGGGGTTTCAGGCGGGATCCGAGAAGGCCGACTTCGACGGGCGGCTCGGCTCGGATCTAAGCCTGGTTGGCCCCATTGCCCCGCTGGCCGGCGACCGGGAAACGAAGGTCACCGGCCCGCACGCCTGGCAATCCCGTGGCGGCGGCAAAGGCCGGCGCGGAATCGCCCTGCCGCTCGTCTATGTGCCCGGCGACCGCCGGGTGCTGGATACGCCGTCGGCGATAAAATCAATCCTGGTGGACACCACCGGGCCGGGCCCCGAGGTGCCCGCGCCTGTTCTGGACAGCCGGGTGACCCTGTGGACACAGAAGGGTGGAGTTACATTTCGTCCTGTGGATGTCGAGAAAGGCCCGGTTCTGATCCCGGAGCACGGCCTTTTCATCGCCAAGGCCGGCAGCGGGAAGACCGCCCGGCAGTTCGTGGAGGCATTGGCGGCCAGGAACCTCAAGAGCATCCGCCAGTTGACCCGCGAACATCGCGAGGCCGCCTCGTGGGAGGAACTCATGCGGGAAGTTCGCTTATGGCGCTGCCCCGAAGGGACAGCCGTTCCGCCCTTTCCCAAGGTGGAAGACCCGCCCATGCAGGTGCAGCTCTCGGATTCGCGTTGGACGGATGCCTGGCGCGCGGCGGTGAGCCAACTGCGCGGCCGGCACATGTGGGGCGGCCTGGCGTTTGAAGTCGGCCGGGTGGCCCGGCAAATGGACATGGTCGGGCTGCACGAGGAAGCCGACAAGGTTTACCAGCATTTCCTGAAGGCGCCCGGCGCCAAGGCCGACGGGGATTATGCCGATGGCGACGGGGCTTTGGAATGGGCCACCACGGTGCGGCACGGCATGGGCTACGTCCACGACGGCACCCACGCTTCGACGGGCCGCCTCCTCTTCGGCATGGCCGAGCGCTACTTCCTGACCGGCGACAAGGAATGGTTCCAGCGCCATCGCGCCCGCTTGCAGACGGCGGCGGACTGGATCGTTCGCCAGCGCGCGCTCTACATGAAGAACATCCCCAACCGGCAGGACCTGCTGGTGGCGGGGCTGATGCCTCCGTACATGCTCGGCGACTACGCTTTGCCCTCCAGCGACTGGCGCTGGTATTACTGCGACAACGCCTTCTCGCTCCAGGGGCTTCAGCGCTTTGCCGACGCGCTGGCCGATTTCGATGCGGAGGCGGCCCGCAAATGCCAGGCGGAGGCGGCAGCGTTCCGCTCGGATATTCGTCGGGCGGTGGACCGGGAAGCCGCCTTGTCGCCGGTGCGACCCGGACGCGACGGCGTTTACCGCAGTTTTCTGCCCATCGCCGCTTACACACGGGGGCTGATGCTGGCCTTGGAGTATCCGTCGGTCGGACGCCCCCAGGGCGATGTGATCCTGGGCGCTTTGCCCCTGGCCGAGCCTTTCGCGGCGCTGCCCGCCACCGACCCTCGCATCGTGGGCACTCTGGATGCGATGGAGGAAGTGGGCACATCGGTCGGCGCGGTGCGCTCCCTGGAGGAGGCGCGGAGGAAGAAGGGGTTGTCCGCCGCCGACGCCTGGTTCTGGCACTGTTATGGCGCGAGTCTTCCCAAGGCCTCGCACAACGCCAACATCTGCTTGCTTCAGGACGACGTGCCGAATTTCCTGAGGTTCTGGATGAACTCGTACGCCCTCATGGTCGGCTCCAACGGCAAGATGTGGGAGTGGGGCGACTGGGGCGGGTATGGGGAGTGCAAGCATCCCGATAACGGCACGGCCGGCTGGTTCCTCGAGAACTTCCGCAACCTGCTGGTGATGGAGGAGGGGCCGTCGCTGTGGATCGCCCGCGGCACGCCCCGCCCGTGGCTGGAGTCAGGCAAAAGAATCTCCGTTAAGAACGCCCCGACCTATTTCGGACCCGCTGCCTGCGAAATTGTCTCCGACTCGAACGCCGGCGCCATCACGGCCACCCTCGAGATTCCCAGCCGCCAGCCGCCCAAAACTGTGCTCCTGCGCCTGCGTCATC
>JAKLEJ010000165.1 GCA_022711695.1 Verrucomicrobiota bacterium
GTAGGGCCCCATGTCGGCATAGGCCCCGTTGGTGGCCGGGAGACCGGTCCGATTGATGGCGCGCGGATCGGTATAGCGGGGCGCCCCCATCACATCGGCCAGCGGCGCCAATGTGCCGTCGGCCGCGTCAATGCAGGGAGAACCGTATCGCAACCGATAGTTCCTTCGAGCCGCATCGACAAATCTTGGGTCCGCTGAGATGTTCCCGTTTTGGCCAATCACCCCGGGATTCGAAGAACCCGGGTATTTGGACCACAGATTGCAGTAGCGCAGGGCACACGCGCCCTCGGTGACACTGCCCTGGATGCTGTTGGCCACAATGCAGTTCTCCGCCGTAATGCTTGAACCGCCGTGCTCGACGAGGGCCGCCACGTTTTCGTCGAAAGCGCAATTCAGCAACCGGACCTGGGCGCCGCCGTAAGTCCAGACCGCGCGATCCAGACCACGCAAGATGCAGTTGGTCAGGGTCGCGGAACTGCCCGCACCCAGGATCGACAAGCCATCGTAGAGGGCGGTTTCAATGACACAGCCGTTCAAGACGACCTGGCCGGAGTTCGCGATGATAATCCCGCTGGTGTATGCGCCCCCGCCGGTGTTGCCGCCGTAGCTCAGGTTGCAGTAGTTCAGGTTCGCGACCGCTGCGCTCAGATTCAGACCCACCCAATCGCCGGCGGCGGGCTCGGTGAGATGCGCGTCGTTGTTGCTGTCGCCGCCCACGGAGTCGTCTTTGATGGAAGTGAAGGCGATAGGCTGAGCCAGCGTTCCCAAGGCCTCCAGACGCGCGCCGGAACTCAAACTGATGCCCGCTCCGGCGGCGAACTTCACGATCGCGCCCGGCGCGATTGACAAGGTCACGCCGGAGGGGACCCATACGGTGCTGTTGACAATGTGCACGAAGGTCCCTTCCCAGGTCTCGTCACCCGACAGGCCCCCGGCATGGACGACCATCAAGTAGCGAAAATCAACGCTGGAGTTGCGGTTAAACTGGCCGGCGGCAGCCACGGCGACCCCGCTCCAGTCCCCGGGTTGCGGCAACGAGTTGGCCCCATCGAGATTGCTGTCGCCTCCCGCGGTGTCGTCCTTGGAGGACGTCAGGACAATCGGGGCCAGGGGCGTGCCGATGGCGTTCAGCAGGCCCCCCTCGCGCACGCGGATGCCGGCCCCGGGAGAGAATTTGACGACCGCGCCCGGCTGGATGGTGACGTTTCCACCCGCGGCAATATGCAATCGGCCCTCGACCATGTGGACCACGCCCGCCAGCCAGGTCTGGGCGTTGGTGATGACGCCGGAGTGCCAGAGGAGGGCGTTGTTCACGAGCACGCTCCGGGTGATCCTGCCCGAATGCTGGCCGGAACGTTCGCTGTAAACTGCGGTGAGGACATAGGGGCCGTCGGGAACGGCAACCGTGTTCCATGGCAGGGCGCCATAGCTGTTGGTGCTGGCCCCAATGGCATACACCACGCCGGCGCGACTCGCAGAAATCTCCACCCGAACCTGCCCCTGGCCCAAACCCAGAATGTCCCAGGAGATGAAGGTGGTGTCATGCACGAACTCGGAAGCGTGCGTCCAGACAAAATAGGGGATCGCAGGGAAGACGACCGTGCCGGGCTGGCCGGGGCCCGGACCTCCTGTGCCGCCAGCGGCGGTGACGTTGGTGACTTCCAGGGACATCGAGTCCGCAGCGTACACCGCCACCCGGCCGCCGCCCCCGGCCCCGAAGCCGGGGCCCCCGGCCCCGCCATTCGCGCTGAGAACACCCTGGCCAGCCACGGTTCCGGCGTTGATCACGATGCTGCCGCCGCTGCCCGCTCCTCCCACCTCGAAATAGTTCCACCCGGCGGCTCCGTCCGCGAGGATGCCTCCATCCATTTGCACGGTGCTGGCGGTCACCCGCACCACCCCTCCGCCGCTGCCGGTCCGGGCCGGGTGGCCCGCTCCGCCTGAACCGGGCGCGCTTGGATTGAACTCATCGCCGTAGATTGCGTTGGCCGGGCCGCTGCCAACGTAGCAACCCAGGCCCCCATGCGAGGCGCCCGACGTGCCCAGGGCGCCGCCGTCGGTCGTGTTTCCCAGGGTATGGCCACCCAGGTAGCCGCGGCCTGAAACATCCAGCTTTGAGCTCCCATCCACGAACAGGTTGCTGGCGATGGTCAGCCGCAGCGAGTATTCCTGCACCACCGTGGCGGGCTGATGGGTCAGCATCGCGCCATTGGTGAGGGTGACGTTGCGCGCCTGGATGGGCATTTCATGTTGGGGAGCAGCCACCACGTTCGTACCTGCGATCACGAGATCCTCGACCACGAACGTCGTGTCATCCTCACCGCCCAAGGGCGTCCACATCCCGGCGGGATAGCCGTGGCTGAGCAGCAGCAGACGGGCGGGGATCCCCTGTTGCTTGAGAAAGACTGTTCCGACGGCGGCTGAGCCGGCTCCCAGGGCGCCGCCATGGGCGCTGACACGGCCCGCAAGGTCGAAGTCCTGAACCGAGTTGAAGTAGAGCGCGACGCGTCCGCCTGACCCGGCCCCGAATCCCGGACCGCCGTTGCCTCCATCGGCAGAGATCCGCCCGGCGCCGCCGAGCACGTTGACATCGAGTCGGATGCCGCCGCCGCTGCCCGAGCCCCCCACCTCGAAGTAATTCCATCCGGCGGCCCCGTTGGCCAGAATGGCGCCATCGATTTGGGCGGTGTCGGCGATGATCCGCGCCAAACCGCCACCCGCTCCCGCCCGGTCACGATGTCCCGCCCCCCCGGATCCAAGCTCGTTGGGGTTGTGGTGCTCCCCATAGACCGCATTGGCCGAACCGCCCTGGTAAAATCCAAGCCCGCCGTAGGACCCTCCAGACGTGCCGGTGGCCGCTCCGGTGGTCTGGTTGCCCAGCGTGTAGTTCCCCCGATAGCCAGTGCCCGAGACGTCGATTCTCGATTGGGCGTCCACCAGAAGATGGTTGGTGACGGTCATCGACAGACGGATTTCCTGGTTCGTGGTGGTGGCAGGGACAGTCAGGACGGCCCCATCGAGCAACTGGAGCGAGAGGGCCCTGATCGGAATACCCCCCGCCGGGCTCACCACGGTGTTTGTTCCAGAGATGACCAGGTTCTCCGCGACGAAAGCAAGGTCCGCAACGTCGCCCAAGGGGGTCAGGCTGCCAGTGGTGCTGCCGTGGTTCACCAACCGCAGTTCGCCTGATGCTCCGGCCTGCTTGAGGTAAACGCTTCCCACCGCGCCAGCGCCGTCACCGCCACTGCCGCCATGAGCGCTCACCCGCCCTGCCAGGTCGAAACCCTGTAGCGCCTGGTAGAACACCGCAACCCGGCCACCCCCACCGGAGCCGTAGCCAGGCCCTCCGGAGCCGCCGTCGGCCGCCAGACGCCCCCCGCCGGAAAGCGCGCCGACGTTGAGGCGAATTCCCCCACCGCTCCCGGCCCCGCCCACCACGTAGTAATTCAGGCCGTTGGCGCCGTTGGCCAGAATCGAACCCTCGATGAGGGCGCTGGCTGCCGTGACACGAACCAAGCCGCCGCCGGCGCCAGCGCGCGCGGGATCGCCCCCGCCGCCGGACCCTGCCGCATTGGGATCATGGTAATCCCCATAGACCGGATTGGGCGCTCCACCAACAGGAAAGCCCAAGCCGCCATAGGAACCACCGGACGTGCCGGTCGCTCCCCCCGAAGCCGCATTGCCCAGGGTGCGGTTGGCCAGGTAGCCACGGCCCGAGACGTCGATCCTGGAGGACGCATCCACCACCAGACCGCCTGTCAGCGACGCTTGCAGGGTGTACAGCGTGGCGTCGGTGGCAAACTGGTGCGTCAGGACGGCGCCATTCGAGAGGACAATCGAGGACGCCTGGATTGGCATCTCGCGAATGGGCGCGGCGATCACGTTGGTTCCCCAGATCGAAAGGTGCTCGACGTCGAAGCGGGCGTCGGTCTCCATCCCCAGGGGCGTCCAAACGCCCGCAGGAGCCCCGTGGCTCGCCAGCAGCAAATGACCGGGGGTCTGGCTCCGCTTCATATAGACCGTCCCAACCGCCGCCGGCGAGTCTCCGCCGCTGCCACCATGAGCCAGGACATTGTTGGTCAGGTCAAAGCCTGCCAGGGTCTGGTAGTAAATCGCCACACGCCCGCCGCCCCCCGCGCCGTAACCGCCACCGCCGGCCCCACCGTTGGCCGAGACCAAGCCTCTCCCACCCAGGCTTCCCAGATCCATGCGAATGGCGCCCCCGCTGCCTGCGCCGCCGACTTCGTAGTAGTTCAAACCAGCGGCGCCGTTTGCCGCAATCAAACCATCGATTTGCGCGCTTCCAGCCGTCACCCGCAAAAGCCCGCCGCCGGCGCCCGCCCGGTGCGGGTGTCCCCCGCCACCAGACCCTGGAGCGGCTGGATCGCGGTAGTCGCCGTAAACCATGCTGGGTGCGCCGTTGTAGCCAAACCCCAAGCCGCCATAGGAGGCCCCGGAAGTGCCTGTGGCTCCTCCCGCGTTCGTGTTGCCCAGCGTATGATTCCCCAGATAGCCGCGGCCCGAAACGTCGATCCGCGAGGAACTGTCCACCAAAAGGTCGTTCGTGATGGTCAACCGCAGCGAATACTCCTGCGTTGCCACGGTGGGCTGATGAGTCAACGTGGCCCCGATTGACAAGGCAATCGATCTCGCCCGGATCGGCATCTCCGTCAGGGGGGCGGCTACGACGTTGGTCCCGGAAACGAACAACTGATCGACATGGAAAGCGGCCTCCCCTCCCATGCCCAGCGGGGTCCACACGCCCACGGGCACGCCGTGGTTGGCCAGCAGCAACCGTCCCGGGCTCTGCCCTTGCCTTAAGTAAACGGTGCCCACAGCCGCCGGGCCATCGCCGCCGCTGCCGCCGTGCGCGGTCACGTTGTTGGCCAGATCGAAGTCCTGCACGGCCTGGTAGTAGAGGGCCACCCGGCCGCCTCCGCCTGAACCCGTGCCACCGGCGGCGGCGCCGCCGTCGGCCGCAATGCGGCCCGTTCCGGCGAGGGTTCCCAGATCGAGCCGGATGCCTCCGCCGCTGCCCGGACCGCCCAACTGGTAGTAATTCCATCCGGCCACGCCGTTGGCCAGAATGGCGCCGTCGATCTGCGCGCTGCCGGCAGTGATGCGGACCAAACCGCCTCCCGCGCCCGTGCGGGTCGGGTCTCCCGCGCCCCCCGAGCCCAGTTCGTTGGGATTGAGGTAATCGCCGTAGATCCCATTGGCCGATCCTCCGCCTGCCGAGACCCCCAATCCTCCATAGGACGCGCCTGAATAGCCGGAGGCCGGGCCGCCGGCCAACAGGGTGAGCGTCGAGTTTCCGGGGTAGCCGCGGCCCGAAACATCGATGGCGGAGGCCTGATCGACGAGCAACGCATTGGTGACGGTAACGGATAGGGAGTATTCGCCGGCAGCCGTCGAAGGTTGGTGAGTCAGCACCGCGCCATTCAGCGCCGAAAGGTCTTCCACGCGGATGGGCATCCGGCGGGCCGGGGCGGCGATAACGCCGCTGCCGGAGATGACCAAGCGCTGCACCTGGAGCGCGGTGTCCAGTGGCAAGCCCAAGGGAGTCCACACCCCAGCCGGAGCCCCGTGGCTCACGACTCGCAGTTGCTCAGCGCCACCCAACTGCTTCAGATAAACCGTTCCCACGGCCGCCGGACCGCCGCCGCCGCTGCCGCCATGCGCGGTTACGTTGTTGGCAAGGTCGAAGTCCTGCACGGCCTGGTAGTAGAGGGCCACCCGTCCGCCTCCGCCCGAGCCCGTGCCACCGGTGGCGGCGCCGCCGTCGGCCGCAATGCGGCCCGTTCCGGCCAGGGTTCCCACCTCGAGCCGGATGCCCCCGCCGCTGCCCGGACCGCCCACTTGGTAGTAATTCCAGCCACCCACGCCGTTGGCCAGAAGTGCGCCATCGATCTGCGCACTTGCTGCGGTCAGGCGCAGCAATCCGCCGCCCGCTCCGGTTCGGGTGGGGTCTCCCGCACCTCCCGAGCCCAACTCGTTGGGGTTGCGGAAGTCGCCGTAAGTGGCGTTGGCGGTCCCGCCGGAAGCGGAGCCCAAACCGCCGTAGGAAGCGCCCGACAAACCGGTGGCCGCCCCGGCCACCTGGTTGCTGAGAGTGTAGTTGCCCAGATAACCGCGGCCCGACACATCGATCTTCGACTGCGAGTCCACCAGCAATCCGTTGGTGACGGTGACCCGCAGCGCGCTCTCGGCGTCAGCCGTCGTCTCCTGAGACGTCAGCACGGCGCCACCCAGGAGCGACAGCTCGCGCACCTGCATCGCTGTCCCCCGCCGCGGCGCCGCCACCACGTTAACGCCCGAGATCTCCACCAAGTCCGCTTGAAAAACGCTGTTTGTCGTATTGCCCAGGGGAGTCCACACGCCCACGGGCACGCCGTGGTTGGCCAGCACCAATCGGCCCGGGTTTTGCCCTTGTCTCAAGTACACCGTGCCCACCGCCGCCGGCCCGACGCCGCCGCCGCTGCCGCCGTGCGCGGTCACGTTGTTGGCGAGATCGAAGTCCTGCAAGGCCTGGTAGTACAGGGCCACCCGACCGCCTCCGCCCGAACCCGTGCCACCGGTAGCCGCGCCGCCATCAGCCGAAATGCGGCCCGTTCCGGCCAGGGTTCCCACCTCCAATCGAATGCCTCCGCCGCTGCCCGGACCGCCCACCTGGTAGTAATTCCAGCCGGCCACGCCGTTGGCGAAAATGGCGCCGTCAATCTGCGCGCTTCCGGCGACGATGCGGACCAAACCGCCTCCCGCACCCGTGCGTGTTGGGTCTCCTGCGCCCCCCGAACCCAATTCGTTTGGATTGCGGTAGTCGCCGTAGGCGTCGTTGGCGTCCCCGCCGGAGGCGGAGCCCAACCCGCCGTAAGAGGCCCCCGACAGCCCGGTGGCGGCGCCGCTGGTCTGGTTGCCGAGGGTGCGATTGCCCAGGTAACCGCAGCCGGTGACATCGATTCGCGAAAGGGCATCCACGACCAGGGCGCCGGCAATCGTCAGCCTCAGGGAGTATTCCTGGCTGGATGTTGAGGGCGAGTGGTTCAGGACTCCGCCTCCGATCACCTGCACGCTGTTGAAGGCGTGTGGGCCGTCGAGGGTGACGACACAGCCCTGGACCACAATGTCCTGGTTCTCATAGGCGAGATCGGTTTCCTGGATGACCGTGTTGGTGGTGAAGACAAACGCCGCCCGGGCGGGCGCGGACACAGACAGCAACGCGGCAGCGAGCAACGGGCACACCTGAGACATATTAATGGAAGTCTTCATGAAACCTATTGACTTAAGGACACGACACTACTGACTCTCTTAATACCCCCTGCGTCGCCACCATCCAACCCCAACGCTGCGGCGTCAAGCGGAAAACTGTCTATTCCAAGTCACTGGCCAGAAGCATGCTGCATCACACGCCCTGCGGGTCCGCGCCGGTCCCGAGCTCCCTGGGTGGATGCGAACCGGAGGCCTGAGCGACTGGGTTGTCGGCAAGCCGCGGCCCTCGCGCGACGGCGGCGACCACAGGCCCAAAAAACAGATGATCGAGCGACGGGAACCTC
>JAKLEJ010000166.1 GCA_022711695.1 Verrucomicrobiota bacterium
ACGCTCAATGGCTCGCCGCCGGCCACCAACTCGCCGATCTACACCGGCCCGTTGCGGCTGGCCACCAACGTCACCCTCAAGGCGCGCGTCTTCCAAACCAATCTCTGGCCCAGCCGGGTGGTCTCCGGAGTTACTTCTTCCTCGACAACACCACGCGCGAGTTCAGCTCGAATCTCCCGTTGCTCATCATGGACACCCGCGGCAAGGCCATGGCCTCGAGCGTGGCCCCGGGTCAACCGCGCACCCTGGGCGGGCTGGCGGTCATCCCGGCCGCCGGCGGTCGCGCCGCCCTCGTTTCCGCGCCCGAGTTCATCGGCCAGGCCGAATTCGAGATCTTCGGACAAACCTCGGCCGGCTTTCCCAAGCAGCCGCACAACATCGAGGTGCAGGACGAACTGGGCAACGACCTGGCGGTCCCGCTCCTGGGCATGCCCGCCGAGGCCGACTGGAAGCTGCGCAATCCGTATTCGGACAAGTGCATGATGAACGATTTCCTGGCTTATGAGCTCTTCGAGAACATGGGGCACTACCAGGTGCGCCGCCGCTTCGTCGAGGTCTTCCTGGACAAGAGCGGCGGACGGTTAAGCTACCCGGGCGACTATTATGGCATCCTGGTGCTGCTGGAGAAGATCGAACGGGGCGACGACCGGGTGGACATCAAGGACCTGACTCCCGCGCACACCAACGAGCCGGCCATCTCGGGCGGGTACATGTTCAAGAAGGACAAGGACAGCACCGGCGACCTGAATTTCAGCACCAGCGGCGGGGGCGGCTTCGGCGGCCAGGCGCTCAAGATTCACGAGCCTAAACCCCGCGACATCACCACCGCCCAACTCAACTGGCTGCGGAACTACCTCAACCTTTTCGAATCCTCCCTCTACGCCTCCGACTGGCTGACGCGCAAGGGCACCAATCACTATTCGCACTACATCGACGTCGATTCGTTCGTGGACATGCACTGGATCGTCGAGTTCACCAAGCAGATCGACGGTTACCGGCTGAGCAGCTACTTCACCAAAGACCGCGGCGGCAAGCTGAAGATGGAGCCGATCTGGGATTGGAACCTGAGCTTCGGCAACGCCGACTATGCCGACGGGCAGTACACCGAGAGATTCTACTATCTCCAGTGCGACGCCAACGCGCACATCTGGCTGCGGCGGATGATCACCGGGACCACCTCGGCCACCAGCACCAGCGGCGACCCGGATTTCAACCAGCAGATGATCGACCGCTGGAGCGTCCTCCGGACGAACGTGCTCAACGCCACCAATGTCATCACTCGCGTCGATCAGATCGCCGCGTATCTGAACGAGGCTCAAGCCAGGGACTTTGCCAGGTTCCCCCGTCTGGGAACCTACATCTGGCCCAACCCGGCCATTTATTCAACGCCTGTGACCTACTCGGGAATCATCACCAACATGAAGAACTGGATCTTGGGCCGCTACCTGTGGATCGACAGCCTCTATCTCAAGAGCCCCTCCTTCAACCACTCCGGCGGCGATGTCGAATCCGGCTACCCGCTGACGATGGCCGGCCCGGTCGGCGCCACGCTCTACTATACGCTCGATGGAAGCGACCCGCGCCTGCCGGGCGGGGGTGTCTCGCCCTCGGCGCAGACTTATTCAACCGCCGTTCCTGTTACCCGCAATGTCCGGGCGGTGGCGCGGTCCTGGAATGCGGGCTCCTGGAGCGGTCCGACCGCCGCCACCCTGGTGACCGCCCTGCCGCCCCTGCGCATCACCGAACTTATGTATCATCCGGCGCCACCCCCGGCCGGCAACACCAACGATGCCGACAACTTCGAATACCTCGAACTGACCAACATCGGCGCCACGCCGCTGAGCCTGCTCGGTTTTCGTTTCACCAACGGGGTGGACTACACTTTCACCACCAACAGTTCTGTCACCAACCTGGCGGCTGGCGGCCGCGTGCTGGTGGTGGCAAACCGGGCTGCGTTCGTTTCGCGCTACCCGGCCCAGGCCGGCCAGGTGGCGGGCGAATACACTGGCAACCTGGGCAATGCCGGCGAGCGGATCGTCCTCGTCGGCCCGGTGGCTGAAGTCGTTCACGATTTCGTCTATCGCGACGGCTGGTATCCGACGACAGACGGGTTGGGCTTCTCGCTGGTGACGGTGGATCAGAACGCGGCGCCCTCGGCCTGGGCAAACCAGACGCAGTGGCGGGCCAGCGCCTACGATGGGGGCTCGCCCGGGGCGGCGGACGCGCCGTCCGTGGTGGTGGCGCCGGTGCTGGTGAACGAGGTGCTGGCCAACCCGACCCTGCCCACGCCCGACGCCATCGAGCTGTTCAATCCCAATCCCGAGCCGGTCGATATCGGCGATTGGTACCTGACGGACAGTCTGGACGCGCCGCGCAAGTACCGGATTCCGGCCGGGACGAGCATGCCGGGCTACGGCTTTGTGGTGTTCCACGGGGACACCTCGTTTAACACGAATCCGGCGGCGCCGAACAACTTCGGGATCAGTTCGACGGGCGATGACGTCTATCTTCTTTCGGGCGACAGTTCCGGGAGGCTGACCGGCTATTCGCACGGCTTCGATTTCGGTCCCTCCGCCCTCGATGTGACCTTTGGCGCGCACACCATCAGCACCGGGGAGAGGCATTTTGTGGCCCAGAGCGCCAACAGTCTTGGCGGGAGCAACGCCAGTCCCAGGGTGGGCCCCGTAGTGATCGACGAAATCATGTTTCATCCTCCGGACCTGTTCGTGGGCGGTCTCCCGGCCTCGAATCAGCGCGATGAGTACGTGGAGTTGATCAATCTGACCGACCAGGCCGTGCCGCTGTTCGATCCGCTGCGGCCGACCAATACCTGGCAACTGCAGAAGGCGGTGGACTTCGCCTTTCCCACGAATGCGGCTCTGGCGCCGCATGGGCGGCTGCTGGTGGTGAGCTTCAGCCCGGAGCGCGCCCCGGACACGCTGGCGGCTTTCCGGGCCCGTTTCGCGCTGGGCGACGACATCGCCCTCTACGGTCCGTACGACGGGCAGTTGGACAACACGGGCGAACGCCTCGAACTGCGTCAGCCGGGCGCTCCCAACATCCAATCGGGCGTTCCGGCGATGATCCTGGCGGATCGGGTCGATTTCGGCGTCGCTGCCCCCTGGCCCGCCACCGCGGGCGGCACCGGGGCCAGCCTACAGCGCCGTGTCCCGACCGAATACGGCAACGATCCCGCCAACTGGGTTGCCGGCGCCCCCTCGGCGGGACGCGATCGCACCGTGGGCGAGCCGCCCAGCATTGTCTCCTCCCCGGCCTCGCTGCTCCGCTTGGAGGAGCAGACGGCCACCTTCCAAGTCCAGGTGGCCGGGACGCCGCCCTTCCTCTTCCAATGGCTCTATAACGGACTGCCCCTCGACGGGGCCTACCAGAACACCCTGGTGCTGACGAATGTGAGCCTGGACCAGGCGGGAATCTATTCCGTGTTCGTCATGAGCGACAGCGGGTCGGCCCTGAGCGGCAACGCCCAATTGACCGTCAAGAGGATTCCCTCGATCACCCTGCAGCCGGTGGGAACCAATATCAGCATGGGTTCGAACTTCACCTTGCGCGTGGCGGCGACCGGCACGGGAACGCTGCGGTACCAGTGGCGCCTGAACGGCCAGTCCGTGGCCGGCGCCACCAACAGCGTCTATGCGGTGGCCAGCGCGCAATGGAGCGACGGCGGCATCTACGAGGTGCTGGTCAGCGATGCCATCGGTACGCGAACCAGCCAGCCCGCCCCGGTGATGCTCAAACCGGTGATCAGCAGCCCCCCGGCCAGCGTCACCCTGGCCGAGGGCCAGGACCTGCCGCTGACGGTTGTGGTCGAGGGGACCGGGCCCCTGGGGTATCGCTGGCGGCGCGCCTCGGCCACGATGGCCAACACCAGCGAGCCGTTCTTTACCGTCCCGAACATGGCCCTCACCAACGCCGGCAATTACACGGTGATCGTGTCCAACAGCGGGCACGCGGTGATCAGCACGCCGGCGGCGGCCGTGCTGGTGGTGAGCCTGCCTTCGGCGGTGGCGGCCCCGGAGGGAACCAACGTCACCCTGCGGGCGGTGGTGGCCACTCCAACGATGAACTTCACCCTGCGCCATCAATGGTATTTCAATGGGACGCTCCTCACTGCGGGCACCAACACCACCGTCAGCGCGCCGGGATCGGTCGGAGGCTACACCAACGATCTGGTGCTGACCAACTTTACGGCCGCCCAGGCGGGGAGTTACACCTTCCTGCTGACAAACATGGCGGTGGCGTCCGGGGCGTTCACGGCCCAAGTGAGCGTGGCGACTCCGAACCTGGACAGCGACGGCGACGGGTTGCCGGACGAGTGGGAGACGGCGCACGGGTTGAACCCGGGCGTGGCCGCCGATGCGGCGCTGGACGCGGACCAGGACGGGTTGACCAATGGCGAGGAGTTTGTGGCCGGCACTGACCCGCAGGACCCGGCCAGCACGCTGCGGTTGGTGGTTCTGGGGGCAGGAGAGCAGCCCGAGGACGGCCTGGCCTTCCGGTTTACGGCCGTGTCCAATCGCGCCTACCGGGTCGAGTTCCGGGAAGGGTTGGGGTTCGATGGGTGGAGCAACGTGCTGGAGGTGGCGGCGGGGCCGGCGACGCGCCAAGTGGGCGTGACCAACACGGCCACGGGCGCCTCGGCGCGCTATTACCGCGTGATCATTCCTCCCGCGCAGTGACGCGCTGGATTCCAGCCCGACTGCTGCTGGCGCTGGTTCTGGGAATGTCAGGCCTGCCGGGCCTCTCGCAACAGGTCTCCGGGGTCGCCGCGTTTCATCGCGCCGGACAGACGTTCATCACCTTCCGCGAACCTCATCCAGAGGCCGCGCCGGCGGCGCTTTCCATCGCCGGCTTTCGGCAATTGCAGCGCCAACTGGCCGTCGGCGAGAAGATTCGCTACCGCGTCTATCGCTCGGCGCGTCCCATCACCCGCCTCGACGGGCTTGCGCCCGTGGCGGAAGCGCCGCCGCTGACGGCCTGGAACGTGGAGTATTATGGCGATCCGGGCGACCGAGTCGGCCAACCTGCGCTTCGCTACGTGATCGACGAAGGCCAGCCTCCGCTGGCCCCGGGCACGGGCGTGTGCGTGTTCAATCCGCCGGAGGCGGGCGCCGCCTGCTACGCGGTGACGGTCCTCCGGGGCGGGAAGGAGGAACTGGAGATCGGCGCGGGCAACTCGATGGCGACTGCGGTGGAGGAATCGGTGGGGCAGGGGGCGCCGGTGCTCCAGCGCGTCGAGCGGCCGGCCGAGTGGCAGTACGTGCGCAACCCCACGCTTCACTATTATGTGCGGTGGGAATCGCCCCCGAACTGTTCGGTCATGGGCAAGCCGATGGATTACGTGGTGGCGGTCCCGCCGACCGTGGCTCGACCGCCTGCCATCGGCTTGCACCTGCACTGCTGGGGCGGCAGCCTCAACGGCGGATACGGCTGGTGGTACCAGGCTGAGCAGGGCCACATCCTGGTCGCGGCCAACCAGGTCCCCTACGACTGGTGGACAGGCTACCATGAGCGCTACTGGCTGAACTCATGGGAACGCGCCCCGAGAGATCCCGCCCTCTGGCGCGAAGGCGTCGTCCGCCCCTACTCGCAAACGCGGATGTTGTCGTTTCTCGACTGGGCCGCCGCCCGCTGGAACGCCGACGCGAGTCGCACGCATGTCGCGGGCAGTTCCATGGGCGGATCCGGCGCGCTCATGTTCGCCATCCGGCATCCGGACCGCATCGCCTGGGCCACCGGATGGGTTGGGGTCCATGTGCCCGAGCGCTCGCCCACTTTCCGCAGTTCCTACGCCCAGGTCTATGGAGAGCCGGGATGGCAGGCGCGGTTCGAGGACGGCACGCCCACCTGGGAGCATTTCAACGACGCGCTCTATCTGCGGCGGCATGCGCGCGTTTCCGTGGGTTTGCTGTGTTTCTCGAATGGGAAGAACGACGGCGGCATCGGGTGGCCCCAGGCCGTCGAGTTCCATCGCGCGCTCCAGGAAACCCGCCAGCCCCACATTTTCGTCTGGGGCCAGCGCGGGCATGGGCAGCGGGCGGCGCTGCCCGGCTCGCTCGAGGACCGCCACATGCCGCTGGATCTGCGAATCACCCAGAGCCTTCCCGCCTTCAGCGCCTGCAGCCTGGATGAGAACCCGGGCAGCGGAGACCCGAAGGAGGGCGACCCCGAGGGACAGAGCAACCTTTACCTGGTCTGGAGCCCCACCAATATTGTCGATACGCCCGATCGCTGGGAGATGAGCGCGAACCTGGTTCCCAAGGCGCCCCGCGAGGATTGCGTGGTGAACGTGACTCCCCGCCGGCTTCAGCGCCTCCAACTGCTGCCCGGGCAGGAACTGGCCTGGACAAACTTCTCCCTTCCCTCGGGAGAGGCCGTTCAGAAGGGACGGGTGGTCGTGGACCGGGACAGCCTTGCCACTCTGGAGCGGATCCGGGTGAGCCGTGCCGGAAACCGGGTTGTGCTGGCCCGGTAGAACGCCGAGCCGGTTCGCGGGCCGAAGTTCCTCCTGGCCTACTTGCCCCGGAACTGGACTGGTTTTTGGCCGTCGGGCTTGGGCATCCACATGTCCTGCCAGGTCAGTCCGCACTCGCGGACCATCCGCAGGCTGTATTCGTTGCGACCCAGGTTGGCGTCGGTGTTGTTGACGCCGAAAGTGAATTTCACGCCGGCCTTCTTGGCTGCCTTGATGAAATCGGCCTTGGGCAGGCGGAGGCGGCTGTTGATCTCGATGGCCACGCCGCAACGGGCGGCCGCTTCGATCACCCGCTGCTGCCGCGCCGCCGTCCACAGGACGTCGTAATCCGCGGCAAGTTCGTCCGGGAGATAGGTAGGATTGACGTAGAGGTCAATGGGCTCGCGCTCGATGATGCCGACAATCGTGTCCACCAGCCGGTTCATGAAAGCCTGGCGGTCGGGAATATCGACTTCTTCCTTGATCCAGAGGCGCGCCCGCCTGCCCCGGTGATCGACAATGGTCATGCCATCGCTGAACACATAGTCGAACCGGGCGATGGCTTTCGGGCTGAAGAGCGTGGGCCATTCGCGCCCCTCCGCCTGCATGCCCAGGAACACCGGCGCCCCGGCCATGCTCTTCAGGAAAGCGTCGATGCCCGCGTCGTTGGTGACCCCGAAGCCGACGCCGCAGTTGACGGCGATGCCGTGGCTCAGGCCCGTCTGCCGCGTGTGTTCCAGCACCTGTTCCAGGGTGAGGCCGCCCTTGAGATGCGTGTGAAAGTCCACCAGCGGGAAGTTCGCCGCTCCCAGCTCGACGATCTGTCGTTCGATCTCGTCTCCGTTCCGGACGGGGCTGCCCTCGTCCGCGTCGTCGGGCAGCAGCCGGACACGCAGGTTTCGGAATTGGACGCGGCTTTCGGGATCGTGCCCCTGGAGCGCGAAGGTGCCGCGGCCCAGACGCCGGCCCGGGCTGTTCGGGGGCGTGATGACCGGGGCCGGCTCGGTGTAATCCACCACCAGCAGGCCGTTCACGCGGATTTGC
>JAKLEJ010000167.1 GCA_022711695.1 Verrucomicrobiota bacterium
CATCCTCTGAATGGCCTTCCTCATGTTCGAGTGCTTGAAGAGAAACGTCCCGCTCACGAACGTGTCCGCGCCCGCCCTGGCGCATTCGGCGGCTGTGGCGCAGTCGATGCCTCCGTCCACCTCGATTCGGAAGGAAAGTCCCAACTGCCGGCGCCACTCGGCCACTTGTTGGATCTTGGGAAGGGTCTCGTGAATGAACGATTGCCCGCCGAAGCCGGGGTTGACGGTCATGACCAGGACCAGATCGACGAGCTTCAGGTAGGGCTCCAGGGCGCCCACGGCGGTGGGCGGGTTGATGGACAAACCCGCCTGCTTGCCCAGCGAGCGGATCTTCCACAGCAGGGGGGCGACCTTGTCGTCCAGTTCCACGTGCACCGTCAGCGTATCCGCGCCGGCTTTGGCAAAGGGAACCAGCAGAATCTCAGGCCGCGAGCACATCAGGTGCACATCCAGGTCCATTCGGGTGAGCGGCCGCAGGAACCGCACCAGGTCCGGGCCGAACGTCAGGTTGGGCACGAAATGCCCGTCCATGATATCGACGTGCATCCAGTCGGCCCCGGCGCGGGCAGCCCGGGCCACCTCCGAGGCGAACCGGGTGAAGTTCGAGGCCAGGAGCGAGGGCGCGATGATTACCGGCGGCATGGGGTCAGCAACGAACCCCCCGCGCGCGAGGCGGCGGGAGACGACGGGAATGTCCGGCCGGCTTTCAAACCGGTGCGGGGGCGGTGCTGCCCAGTCCGGGCAGCTTCGGGGCGGCCGGCTTGGCCACCTCCGGCAGGGGGGTGGCGGCCTGCGCG
Source organism: Verrucomicrobiota bacterium (assembly GCA_022711695.1). Lineage (GTDB taxonomy): Bacteria > Verrucomicrobiota > Verrucomicrobiia > Limisphaerales > JACRJZ01 > JACRJZ01. Next base: position 798 of record JAKLEJ010000167.1, read on the forward strand.
CCGCTGGGAGGCGAGAGGTTCTGCAGCGAAGGCGGCGGCGGCGTGAACTTGCCGGTGCGCACGATCTCCTCGACCTGCGCGCCGTCCAGGGTCTCGAATTCGAGAAGGGACTCGGCGATGAGACGCAGGCGATCCTGGTTCCGCTCGATCAGGTCTTGCGCCGTCCGATAGCACGAGTTGATGATGTTCTTGACCTCGGCGTCGATTTCCTGCGCGGTGTGCTCGCTGTAGGTCTTGCGCCGCATCATGTCCCGGCCGATGAAATACTCGCTGTCCTCGTCGTACTGCACCATGCCCAGCTTCTCGCTCATGCCGTACTGGCAGACCATGGCCCGGGCCATCTGGGTGGCCTGCTGGATGTCGCCGCCCGCCCCGGTCGAGATGTCCCCTGAAATCAGCTCCTCGGCAATCCGGCCGGCCATGGTCATGGTGATCATGTCCAGCATCTCCTTGCGCCGGTAATTGAGCACGTCCTCCCGCGGCAGCGACATCGTCGAGCCGAGCGAGGGCCCGCGCGGAATGATGGTCACCTTGTGGAGCGGGTGACAATGTTCGAGCAGCAGGTTCACCAGGGCGTGCCCGGCCTCGTGCCAGGCCGTGAGCTTCTTCTGCTCGTCGGTCATGGCCAGGCTGCGCCGCTCCCGGCCCCAGCGCACCTTGTCCCGGGCCTCCTCCAGCTCCGCCATGCCCACGGCTTTCTTGCCCATCCGCGCCGCCAGCAGCGCCGCCTCGTTCAGCAGGTTGGCCAGTTCCGCTCCCGAATAGCCGGGCGTGCCCCGGGCGATGACCGAAAGATCCACCGCCGGGTCCAGCTTCACGTTGCGGGCGTGCACCTTCAGGATGGACTCCCGGCCGCGCACGTCCGGCAGGTTTACGGTGATCCGCCGGTCGAACCGTCCCGGCCGCAGCAGTGCCGGGTCCAGCACGTCCGCGCGGTTCGTGGCCGCGATCAGGATGACCCCTTCGGCGCTGTCGAACCCGTCCATCTCCACCAGCAGCGCGTTCAAGGTCTGCTCGCGCTCGTCGTTGCCGCCTCCCAGCCCGATGCCCCGGCTGCGGCCCACCGCGTCGATCTCGTCAATGAACACCAGGCAGGGCGTGCTCTTGCGCGCCTGCTCGAACATGTCGCGCACGCGGCTGGCGCCCACCCCCACGAACATCTCCACGAAATCCGACCCGCTGATGCTAAAGAACGAGGCGTCGGCCTCGCCCGCGATCGCCTTGGCCAGCAGCGTTTTGCCCGTGCCCGGCGGCCCGATCATCAGAATCCCCTTGGGAATGCGCCCGCCCAGCCGCTGGAACTTCTTCGGGTCCTTGAGAAACTCGACCAACTCCTGCACCTCGTCCTTGGCCTCCTCGATGCCCGCCACGTCCTTGAAGGTGACCTTGTTCTTCTCCTTGCTCAACAGCCGGGCCTTGCTCTTGCCGAAGCTCAGCGCGCCTTTGCCGGCCATCTTGATCTGGCGGATGAACACGAACCAGAACAGCAGCCCGATGGCCACGATCGGCAGCACGCTGTAGAGCAGCGTCGTCATCATCAGGTTGGGCTTGCGAACCGTGAACCGCTCCCCGTTGGGCGGCGCGAACACCAACTTCTTCAAGTCCTCGGTCATATCGACCTCCGCCTTGAAGGGAACCTCCGTCTTCTTGCCGTCGGCCCCCACCTTCGCGTATTTGCCCACCACCAGGTAGAGCGGCGACGACACATCGTAATGGATCGTCGCTTTGACGATCTGGTTCGATTGCACCTTCTGGGTGAAGTCGTACTGCTCCAGGGTCACGCCGCCTGCGGTGGACCGGTCCTTGAGCATCAGCAGCAGCGGAATGCACCCCGCCACTGCCAGCCAGAGAATCCACGTTCGCGGCGGAACACGGAAATCCCCCGGCCGCTTCTCTTTGCGGTCGTCTTCAGCCATATTGTTCTTATCGGTCGTAAACCAGCAACTTGTAGTTCACAGTAACATGATGCCCATGGCGGCGCAACGATCATCGGACCTTCTTTTCGGGGCTTTTCGCCCGACCACCGGAGGATCGGAACGCGCCCATCCCCCGCCGCCAGCCGGCTGCACATTGGGAAATGGGTGTTGCCGCTCTGCCCCGGGGAGGCGAAGCGCGGGCTCGCGGCGCAACACCGGCATTGCATCGCGCGGCAACGGCTGGCAGCATGGCAAAAATTAACCCCGGCGTGGCGTGCGGCTGCGGATGCCGCGAGCCGGCCGGCACAAACCGAACCAACACAGAAGACATGAGCATTATTCAAAACATCCAGGCCATGACCGCCGCGCTGCTCGTTGCGGGCGCGGGCGGCGCGGGCGGCGCGGAAGCCTTCAACGGGTTGGACCTCCACCTGGGCAACCTTTCCCGGCTTTCGAGGGCCGAGAGCCGCTCGATCAGCCCGGAGAACTTCACCGGCGAAAAAGGCAAAGGGGGCATGTCCACCGACGGCCCCGCGCTCCATGCGGCGCGCGATCTCGGGCAGGGATGGAAGGTCTCGCCTTACGTCATCATCCGCAAGAAGACCACCTTCACTCTGGCCGAGATCAAGGGGCCGGGCGCCATCCAGCAAATCTGGATGACTCCGACCGGCAACTGGCGCCATTCCATCCTCCGCTTCTTCTGGGACGACGAGGCCGAGCCCTCGATCGAATGTCCGGTAGGCGATTTCTTCGCCTGCGGCTGGGGCAAATACGCCCAGCTCGCGTCGATGGCCGTGTGCGTCAACCCGGGCAGCGCGTTCAACTGCTACTGGCAGATGCCCTTTCGCAAGAAGGCCCGCATCACCATGGAGAACATCGACGAGGCCGACATGACGCTTTACTACCAGGTGAACTACACCCTCACCGAGATTCCCTCCGACGCCGCCTATTTCCACGCCCAGTTCCGGCGGGTCAACCCCCTGCCGTACAAGGGCGTTTATACGATTTTGGACGGCGTGAAAGGGCAGGGGCACTACGTGGGGACCTACATGGCCTGGGGCGTGAACAACACCGGCTGGTGGGGCGAAGGCGAGATCAAGTTCTTCCTCGATGGCGACAAGGAGTTCCCGACGATCTGCGGGACCGGCACCGAGGATTACTTCTGCGGGTCCTACAATTTCGACACCAAAACCCCCGATGGCAAGGGGCGCTACACCGAGTTCTTCACGCCCTACAGCGGGCTGCCGCAGGTGATCCGCCCGGACGGGCTCTACGAATCCCAGCAGCGCTTCGGGCTCTACCGCTGGCACATCGTCGATCCCATCCGTTTCCAGAAGGATCTCAAGGTCACGATTCAGGCCCTGGGCTGGCGCAGCGGCGGACGTTACCTGCCCCTGCAGGACGACATCGCCTCGGTCGCCTTCTGGTACCAAACCGAGCCGCACGCCCCCTTCCCGAAACTCCCGGACAAGGACAGCCTCGAAATTCGCTGATCGTCGCCCTGCCGCGCAGGAGAGGATGGACTAATCTGGAGGGCGGCGCTCTGTCGCCGCCACTCACTGGGAGCGTCGCTTTGCCGCGCCCCATGCGATGGGCGTCCGTCTCGCGCGCCAGCGTTTTGGAGTGCGCCCGCGCCAGCGGCGCTTTGGCGGGGGGGAGGCCCGCGCCGCCAAAGAGCACCCCAGGCCGCGTGGAAACAGCACGCCTCTCAAAGCGGCGCCGAACCGCCGCACTCCAAAACCTGGCGGACTTCCCCGGCCCTGGCGATGCCCCAAGCCCACACTTGGCAGGGCGAGCCTCCATTTGACTTTTGGCGATAATGCGCTTTCTTAATCGCCATGCCGCACTTGAATCGTGCGGTGGTTTCGTCTCTTGGAGGTGGGTCCTATGGACTGCACAAGGGGCGAGGCAAAGCAGCGAGTCAAGAATACCATTATTAACAACATGTGTGAAGGAAATGTAGTCACGGTCGGCATGGAAGTGCCGAATTTCGAGCTGGAAACATACGACCCGGTCGAGCGGGAGTTCGGCAAGATCGGTCTCGAGAAGCTCAAGAAGCAGGACAAGTGGACCATCCTGGTGTTCTATCCGGCGGATTTCACGTTTGTCTGCCCCACCGAGCTGGCCGACTTGGCCGAGAAGTACGAGGCGCTGAAGAAGCTGGGCGCGGAGGTCATTTCTGTTTCCACCGACACCAAGTTTAGCCACTTGGCGTGGAAAGACGCCGAGAAACTGCTGGCGAAGGTCAAATATCCGATGGGCGCCGATCCCACGGGCGCGGTCAGCCGGCTCTTTGGGGTCTATGACCCGGCAAGCGGCCTGGCGTTGCGCGGCACCTTTATCATCAATCCCCAGGGCAAGCTGGTTTCGGCCGAGGTCAACTTCTACAATGTGGGCCGCAACGCCGACGAATTGCTTCGCAAGATGGAAGCCAACGCCTACCTGATGAAGCACCCGGACGAGGCCTGCCCGGCCCGGTGGGAAAAGGGCGCCAAGACGCTCAAGCCGAGCGAGAAGCTCGTCGGCCGGGTGTTCGAGGCGCTTCAGGGCTGAGCCCTTTGCCGTCTTCAGCGCGCGGGCCGGTCCCCTGGGGCCGGCCCGCGTCGCGCAACGAGCTGGCCAACAAAGAATTTGGTTTCGGGGCCCGCCGGGCTTAGAGTGAACCCTGCGGAACGAAAAATGAGCGCTCCCGGCTTTTACTATTTTGACAACAACGCCACCACCCGGGTAGCCCCGGAGGTGGTGGAAGCGATGTTACCCTACCTGACGCGATACTGGGGCAATCCCTCGAGCGCGTATGGATTCGCCCACCCGATCGCGGCGGCCGTGGAAAAGGCTCGCGAGCAAGTGGCGGCGCTGATCCACGCCGACCCCAAGGAGATCGCCTTCACCAGTTGCGGCACCGAGAGCAATAACGCCGCCTTCCACAGCGCCCTGGTCACCACCGGCCGCCGGCATGTGGTCACCACCGCAGTCGAGCACTCCGCCAACATCAACTTCGGCCAATACCTCGAAAAACGCGGCTATGAGGTGACCTGGCTGCCGGTGGACTCCGCCGGCGCGCTGGATCTGCGCCTCCTGGAAAAGGCCATCCGGCCGGATACGGCGCTGGTCTCCGTGATGTGGGCCAACAACGAGACCGGCGTGCTCTTTCCCATCCAGGAAATCGCCGCGCTTTGCCGGAGCAAAGGAGTGCTCTGCCACACGGACGCGGTTCAAACGCCCGGCAAGCTCAAGATCGACGTGCGCGAACTGGGAGTGGACATGCTCTCGCTCTCGGCGCACAAGCTGCATGCGCCCAAAGGCATCGGGCTGCTCTATGTGAAGAAGCGCACCCGCTTCCAGCCCTACGTCATCGGCGGTCACCAGGAGCGCGGCCGCCGCGGCGGCACCGAGAACGTGGCCAACATCGTCGCCTTCGGCCGCGCCGCCGAGCTCGCCCTCAGCCGGCTGGACGAGGAGAACACCCGCGTGCGCGCCCTGCGCGACCGCATGGAGGACACCCTCCTGCGCGTCATCCCGCAGAGCGCTCGCAACGGCGCCCGGGAGCCGCGCCTGCCGAACACCTCGAACCTGGCTTTCGATTTTGTGGAGGCCGAGGCGGTCCTGATGCTGCTGGACCAGGCCGGCATCTGCGCCTCGAGCGGGTCGGCCTGCACCACCGGCTCGCTGGACCCCTCGCATGTGCTCTCGGCCATGGGGCTCCCCCCCATGCGCGCCCGCGGCTCCCTCCGCTTCAGCCTGGGAGTCTATAACACGGACGCCGACGTGGAGTACCTGCTGGAGAAGCTCCCGCCGATCGTTCAGAAGCTGCGCGCCATCTCCCCGCTCAACCCGGATCACCCGGACAACACCGCCTACGATGTGGCCGCGGCGCGCAAGAAGCACGCCACCCACCAAACCGCCGAGTAGCCCGGCCCAGAGCCGGTTCAGGAGGCGGCGCGCAGCCAGCGTTTGGATTTCATCTCGAAGCGCGGCAGCGCGCCCGGCGGCGCCAGCGTGACGGGCACGCGGATGGAGAGGGCGTTCTGAAAGGCCTGCTGGAGCCGCCGACGCAGGGCGGCGGGATCCTTGCAGTCGCGGCCGGGTTCGACCTCGAGGGAAAGTTCGGTGAGGCTGTGGCGCCGATCCAGAAGCGCCCGGTACTCGGCGACCTCGCCGCAGGCGCGCACGATCTCCTCGACTGCGGAGGGAAACACGTTCACGCCGCGCACCACCACCATGTCGTCGCTGCGGCCCAGGATGCCGCCCGGCAAGGCCAGGTCGTGGCGTCCGCAGGCGCAGCGTCCATGACGGCGCGCCCGGACCAGGTCTCCCGTGCGATAGCGCAACACCGGCGAACCGATGCGGTCCAGGGTGGTCAGCGCCAATTCGCCCGGATCGCCCAGGGGCGCCGGGCGGCCCGAAACCGGATCGACAACCTCGGCCAGGTAGGCGGTCTCGATCACGTGCAGTACTCCGGGCTCAGCGGGGCATTCGTAAGTGGCCGGCCCCACCTCGGTCATCCCGTAGTGGTCAAACACCCTCGCCCGGGGCCAGAGTTGCCCGAGGCGCGCTCGCGTGGCAGGAATGCTGCCCCCCGGCTCGCCGGCCACGAGGATCAGCCGCACGCTGGAGCATGCCGCGGGGCAGGACTGCGCCGCGACTTCCCCGAGATGAAGCGCGTAAGTGGGGGTGCAACACAGCACCGTGATGCCGTGGTCGCCGATGGCCCTCGCCCGCGTCTCGCTCGTCATCGACCCGCCGGCGAGGGCAAAATGCCCGCGTTGAATTGCCGACT